>CAZMFH010000001.1:0-20328 GCA_964565485.1 uncultured Verrucomicrobiota bacterium
AGCCTTTGTCTGGGAGCAAGAAGAGAGTTTTCATTCTTTCGTCCATCATCTCCTTGGTTCTGCTCCCAAAACACCTTTGCTTCAACTTCAGGCCGATCGCGAAGCCGATCGGATTAAATTCAAGCAAACTCTTGCAATGGACGCATTGTTCCCGATTTGCGTGGTATTGTCAATTATCGTTCGTGTTTATGTCGAGCTGGTCTTCCATCGCAATCCGGCCGGCCGATTCTTCATTTTCAAACTCGCCTTCCATCCACTTCAAGATGGTGATTTTTTGCTCTTCGAGCGAAACGACACAGGCGACCGAATGTTCAACATCTCCGACCTTGCCGCGCGACTGGATGGTGAACCGGCCTTTGGCCGTAAAAGCCACGTGCCTGCCGATATCCTGGGGCAGAGCCGGAACGCGCGTCAGCAAATCGGCGAGATCCTTGAAAGGCATGTCATCATCCGTGCCGTCCCTGCGGTCGGGTCCCTGGCGTTGGGCGATGATTTCATCAGCCAGATAAACATCCAGACCGAGGAAGCCTATTAATGTATTGCGATCCACGGCGTTGATGTTGATTTTCTGATCGGTTGCATAGGTGGTCAGGAATTTCGACAAGGCTTCATAGATTGTTTGTTCCGAATCAGGCAATTTTTCGTTAAAGCCCTTGATCAGGATCAATTCGTCCACAGTGTCAATGGCGGCGTTTTTGGATTGGTAGGGCTGGGGCAGGGTTTCGTAATAACTTGATTCCGCTCCATTCAGGTGGGTCATTTCGTCCTGGTCAACCCAGTCGAACAGGCAGTCTATTAATCCGTCCCAGGCATCCCAGGGCACGCCGGCGGACTCAAAGAGCGGTTGCCACAATTCGCAGGTGCGCTGGCGGTCGTTGAGGATAATGATGCTGTTGAGATTGATGCGCGCGTTTTCAGGGCGGATAATCAGCGAAAGTGTGCCTTCTCCCAGTTCGCGCGTCAAATCCGCTATGCCGCCGCGCGCCAGCGAAAGCGCCGCTCCGCGCGCTTTTTCATCCGAGCCCTTGGTCAGATATGCGGCTGGATCGGGATGGTTGATTTCGGGATCGGATGTTTCGGTAAGGATCATGCGCGCCAGTTCCAGACCGGCCCGGGCCAAATATTCGGCTTTAAGTTTTTTGCGCCAACTGGAAGTAATGCGCGCCTCAACGTGCATGTCGAAGGCAAAAGTCATCACGAACAGCGAAAGCATGCCGATCACCCAGAGCACGACAATCAAGGCCGAACCGCCGGAAACATTTTGCGCATTTTCACAGTTTGATGCCGGTTGGCTGCGCGTATTCGATGATGCGTGATATTGGCATGATGTGTTCATGGCGCTGAATGCTGTACATTGCTCCAGGAAAGCGGGGCGACGGGAATTTGAACCGTTCGGCGCAACTCAACCGGCGCGCCTTCCTTTTCGACCGGCTCGAGGTAAAGCGTCAATTCGACGACAAGCGGCAGGCAATTGGTGGCCTCATTTTCCCAAACGTTCAACCAGTCCCATTCCTTATCCTTGATTTCATGCGCCACACGGCATTCCAGGCCGACGACTTTTCCGGCGACAAAATGAGGCGGCAGCGCGAGGGGGTCAAAATCAATCGGATTGCCGTATGGACGCCAGGCCCGGACAGCCAGAGAGGATTCACCATCCTCGTCTTCTTCCACAGAAACCCGGACGCGGTGCAAGCCTTTACTGAGCGGACTGTCAAGCGGCAGCAAGGTTGTGCCGGTTTTAACCCAACTGATGGTGTCGCGCGCATCGCTTTCGCTCCCGTTATCTTCAAGCGCAAAACCATAGCCGCCGCCCGGCGCGGGGGTAACGGCGGGAGTGGTGTCGGCGTCATTTGTTTGCGCGGCGTTTGTGGAGGCGGCGCTTGATGTTTCTGCTGCGGATGAGGCCGCCTGGGCTGGCGGAAAGAAAGCCGAGCGCAGGCCGCCGGCGAGCTGTTCCATTGCGAAAGCGCCGCGATCCAGATTATCGGCCATCAGCACCCCCTGCTGCCATGCCCGCGATACGCTGTAAAAAGTTGTGAACGAAATTACCATGGCCGCCGCCAGGAGTGTAACAGCCACAAGCATCTCGATCAGCGTAAAACCTCCGCCGCAATTCGCAAAGCGATGTTGATGTGGTTTAAACATGTTTGGCCGGCTCTATTCAGTGTTCGGCAAATACACATAACTGGTTAAAACTTCCATTGAGTCGCTGCCGAATTCAGACCATTTGACGCGGGTTGTGACGATAAAAAGCTTTTCTTCGCCGTCCACCGGCGTAATTTCGCGCGCAAATGTGATTCCGCCCGGGTAGACGGTTTCGGATACGCTGTTGTCATCCATGCCCTTGTCGTAGAGCAGAGGATAGGCGGCTTCGCCCAATTCGAGCGCGGCGCGCGCAGTTTGGTAATTGCGCGCAACGCGAATCACCGCCAGGCAGCGCGCTGTAGCCTCAATGATGACGAACAAGCCGATCCCGAGAATAGCCAGCGCCAGGACGGCTTCCACAAGCGTAAACCCTGCGCAAGCGGCGGCATTATTGTAATTGAGGGGTTGGCGTTTCATGGCGCGGTGTTTATCCTACTATTCCGCTCCGGACATTGTGGTTTTGATGCGGCCCAGCGCATCCACCTTGATGTAAATGTGGCTGCCGTGGCGGTCGGCGATCTTTGCCTTGAACGGGGCGCATAATCCGTTGCGACCGAAAGGCACGGCGCAGGATCCGTCCGTAACCGGATCCTGGCCTTCAATCGCCACTTCAACAAGGCGCACGCCTTCGATTGTCCTGGTAAAGCGCGGCACGGCCGCGTTGGAAGAAAGCAAATCAACCTGACCGTTGACCAGGTTGAACACCAGCTTAAGATCGCTTTGTTTTATGACCGCCATACTGCGGGCGTAGCGCGAGACGGTTGTCATGGTTCTGGCCGCCGCGCGCAGACGCTGGCCCTGCATGGATCGCACAAAGGACGGCATGGCAATGGTCAGAATAATGCCGATCACAACAACGACGAGCAGCACTTCGATCAAAGTGAATGCCGCCGCCGCGCGCAGCCGTTCAGTTGGTGATATCGTCGTTGCCGCCTTCAACGCCATCGGGGCCGTAAGACTTGATTTCATACCAGTTTTCTTTCAGCGCATAAACGAACTCGCGTCCCCATGGGTCAAGCGGGATTTCGCCTTTTTTGAGATAAGGCCCGCGCCAGTTTTGTTCATTGCCTTTGGTGATCAGCGCCTGCAGGCTTGCGGGATAAGCGCCATTATCAACTTCATAAACATCCAGCGCCAGGCTGATGGCGGCGATGCTGCTTTTGGCTGCCGAAATCTGCGCCTCCTTGCCGCGTCCGCCCAGACGCGGCACAACAACCGCCGCCAGAATGCCGATGATCACCACCACCAATAAAACCTCAATTAACGTAAAGCCGCCTCTTTGACGCATATCCGCAGTCTTGATGTTCATTTTGTGTGCCTCCTCTTGATGTTCATTTTATTTCTGCCAATATCACGCCCTTAAACCGCTGGTTAAGTCGAAAACCGCCAACAGAATGCTGATGGCCACAAAACCGACCAGCACGGCCATGAGCACGATCAGGATCGGCTCCAGGACCGTTGTGAAAATTTTGATGCTGCGATCGAGGTTGTTTTCGTAGCGGCGCGCGATATGCGCCAGGGCGCCGCTCATGTCGCCGGTTTCCTCGCCAATCGCCAGCATGTCGGTCAGCATGGGCGGGAAAATTTTACCGGCCGCCAGCGGACCGGAAATTGTTGTGCCATCGGTTACGCGTTCCCTGGCATTGTGGATTTCGGCGGCGATAATCGCGTTGGTTACCGTGCGCTCGCCGATATCAAGCGCGTGCAGGACCGGCACGCCGTTGCCGATCAGCATGCCCAGTGTATGCGCGAATTGCGTGAACGCGCTGGCGGTAACAATTTCCCGTATGACGGGCATGTGCAATTGCAGGTTGTGCCACCATTTGCGGCCGGGTTCCGTGCGCAGGTAACGTCGGAACATTGCGATCAGGATTCCGCCGACAATTAGAATCAGCCAGCCGTAATGGATCAGGCCGTAACTGATGGCGATCAGGATGCGTGTCGGCAGCGGCAAGGTGCTGCCCAATTCCTCAAAAATCAGGGTAAAGCGCGGAATGACGAAGACCATCGTGAAAATCAATGTGGCTGTGCCGATCAGCAGGACAATACAGGGATAGACAAGCGCCATGATCACCTTTTCCTTGACTTCCTGAACGCGTTCGTAATGTTTCACGATCCGCTGCATGACCGCCGAGAGATTGCCGCTGGCTTCGCCCGCGCGCACCAGGCTGACATACAAGGCGGAAAAAGTGCCCGGAAACCTGGCCAGCGCGTCCGAGAGACTGGTGCCGCGGATAATGTCGTCGCGCAGCGAACGGACAATGACGTCGCCGGACGAACTGCCGTGCCGGCGGGTGAGCGAGTTAAGCGCGTTGCCCAACTTCATGCCGGAGGCCAGCAAATCGCTCAATTCGCCTGTAAAGATCAAAAGGTCGCGCGTATTCATGCGGCTGTCGCGCATGCGCCAGGCAAAAAGCTTGCGCCGGGCGCCCGGTTTGGAAGCCTGTAGTTTTTGTTCTTCCACCCGCACCGGCACCAATCCCATTTTTTCTATTTGCAGCAAAGCGGCGCGCTGGTCCGCCGCCTCGATTGTGCCGTCGCTTTTCGCGCCGGAACGTGAGCGGGCTGTGTAAGCGAATAGCGGCATGGCGGTTTTATTCCTCGTCTTCCTCGGATACCCGCAGGACTTCGTCTATCGTTGTGATGCCTTCACGCACTTTGCGCCAGCCATCGCTGCGCAACGTGCGCATGCCTTGTTCAAGCGCCTTTTGTTTGATCACATTGGCCGATTGACGCGTTACAATCAGCGGCCGGATGGCATCGGTTACCAGAAGATTTTCAAAAATGCCCAGCCGCCCGAGATAACCGGTATGTCGGCATTTCTCGCAGCCTTTGGCCTCATAAATTGTGTGGTCGGCCAATTCCCCGACGGCGGCGGCAGTGGTTAAAAGCGGATTATCCGGCAAGAGCGCCCGGCGGCAGGCCTTGCAAAGCACACGCACCAGGCGTTGGGCGATGATCGCCTCCACAGATGAAGCGACCAGAAACGGCTCGACACCCATGTCAATCAGGCGGGTTATGGCGCCGGCAGCATCGTTGGTGTGCAGGGTGCTCAAAACAAGATGGCCGGTCAGCGAGGCGCGAATCGCGATTTCCGCCGTTTCAAAATCGCGGATTTCGCCGACCATGACCACATTGGGATCCTGGCGCAGGATATGTCTCAAACCCATTGCAAAAGTCAGGCCGATTTCCGGTCGCACCTGAATTTGATTGATTCCGGCCATTTCGTATTCGATCGGTTCCTCGATTGTAATAATCCGCTGCTCAATCGAGTTGATTGTATGCAGGCAGGCGTAAAGCGTGGTTGATTTGCCCGAGCCGGTCGGGCCGGTAACCAGAATAATGCCGTTGGGTTTGTGAATCAATTTGCGCAAAACCGATTCATCACGCTCGTTGAGACCGATCTTGTCCAAACCGATCAAATTGCTGTTTTTGGTGAGCAGACGCAGGCTGATGCTTTCGCCATGTACGGTTGGAATGGTGGAGACGCGGATATCGAGATCCTCGCCGTGAATGCTGAGGCCGATGCGTCCGTCCTGCGGAAGGCGTTTTTCGGCGATATCCATATTGGCCATAACCTTGATGCGCGAGACCATTGCCGCCTGAAAGCGCTTGAGCTGCGGCGGCATGGAGGTTTGATGCAGAACGCCGTCCACGCGATAACGGATGCGCAACTCATCTTCCATCGGCTCAAAATGAATGTCCGTCGCCCGATCCTTGTAGGCTTCCCAGATGATTTGATTGACGAATTTGACAATTGAAGCCTCCTGATCGAGATCGCTTAAATCCACCTTGGCCAGGGTTTCTTCCTTTGGCACCTCAATGCGATTGTCCTGCATCAGGCGCTCCATCGTATCGGCCCCGACACCGTAAAAACGGTTGATGGCCTTGGCGATATCATTGGCCGGACTGAGACTCAGACGCACGCGCGCGCCGGAAACAAGGCGCAGCACATCGGCCAGGCCGGAATTGAAAGGATCGTTAATGGCCACGCGCAGGACAGCATTTTCAAAAGCAAGCGGAATGACGTTGTATTGAAAAACAACCTTGGCCGGCAGCCGGCTGAGGGTTTCGCCGGCAATGGCAACATCATTCAGGCGGATGAAAGGATAACCCAGCGCCTTGCCGACCGCCTTCAGAAAATTTTCCTCGGAAACAGTTTCGAATGCAAGCGCCCGTTTCGTCAGGGATGCGCCATCTTCAAGCTTTTGGGCCAGGAGCGTTCCGATCTGCTCGTCGGTAAAAAGGCCGGTTTGCTTGAGAATATCCGCCAGTCTTGTTGATGAGATTGCCGTCATATCCGCATGCCGTTTTTAAAATTAAGGTATTGACATCCCGCTTTTCCCGCGGCAATATTCAAGCCATTAGACAGCTTTGGGCAGGGCAGTGCGCAAAGGCGAAGAGGCAAATGCATGGTGCACGGGGCGGGAGTTGAACCCGCACGTCATTCCTGACATTAGCCCCTTAAACTAACGCGTCTGCCATTCCGCCACCCGTGCCCAAAACCAAAAGAAGAATATAAATACTTTTTGAGGAAAGATCAAGCCTGATTATGTCCACCCGGCGCCATGAGCCTTTGCATTTGCCGCCCGAAACGCATTTGCCGGCCGTACCGGAATCCACGCCGGCCGTTGACATGCTTAAGCAGCTCCTGGAACAGATGCTGGAAAACGAACGCCGGCGTTTACGCAACGAATATATCCGCATAAGCGTACTCTTCCTGATTTTATTGGCGCTGGCCACCGGCAGCGGCTGGTGGCTGGCCCATTCCCTGCTTGGCCAATTGCGCCAGGAACGCCAAAAAAACCAAAGCGCTCTCGCTCTCCCGCATGCCGGATTGTCGGATCAGCCGCCCTTAATTCCGGACGGCAATTCCCCGCTTGATCAGGTTCCGGATAAAAACCAATTGCTGGAGAACTTGAGAAAACGGGCGGAGGAAGCAAGCAACCTGCAGAAACGGCTTGAACAGATTCAGAACCAGGCCATTGCAACGGCCGCGCTGGAAACGGAAACATTTCCGGAACAAGCATTGCCGGGCGGCATCTCTGAATCTGCTGCGCCGCCTGAAGCGCCGGCAAGCGTAACCATCACGACCAGCAATCATCTTATCCTGCGCCTGCCGATCCCAAAACCCTGAATGGCGAATGTGGCGCGCGCAATGTTAGCCGGGAAATAATTTGCGAACTTCAGCCGTTTATTTATGTCCATGCCATCCTCCAAAGATAACGAGCGTGAAGAAACGTTAACCGGCCTTGTTGACCACATTGTTTATCGCCTGGAAGAATCAGGATGGACGGTCTGCGCTTTAAAAATACCCGGTCGCAATGAAAACGCCATTGTTGTGGGCGCCTGCGCCGCCGTTTGGGAAGGCGAAACCATGCAGGCCACAGGCAACTGGACGCGGCATAAGACGCATGGCTATCAATTCGCGGCGCGGCGCATGGTTTGCGTGGAACCGCATTCTGCGGCGGGCATTCGTAAATATCTGGCCAGCGGTATGATCAAAGGCATTGGCCCGGTGCTGGCCGACCGTCTTGTGAAAAAATTCGGCGAAACCACGCTGCGCATCATCGAAACGGAATCGGCGCGCCTGGAATCTGTCGAAGGCATTGGTCGAAAGCGGCGCGAACAAATCAAGGCTGCCTGGAATGAACAGCGCGCCGTGCGCGAAATCATGATTTTTCTGCATAGCTACGGGGTGAGCACCGCCCAGGCGACGCGTATTTACCGCGCTTATGGCGATGACGCCATCGCCATGGTGCGATCCAACCCCTACCGTCTGGCGGCGGATATCTGGGGGATCGGCTTCAAAACAGCGGATAAAATCGCCATGAACCTCGGCATAGCGCCGGATTCATTAATCCGCGCGCAAGCCGGCATTGTGCATACTTTGTTCACACTGACCGATGAGGGGCACTGTTTCTGCCCGCATAATGAATTGCTTGATCAAACGGCGGCGCTTTTGACAATTCCGTGTCCGGTGCTGGAAGAAGCATTGCGTTTGGAATTGACGCGGCAAACCCTGATCGCGGATGGTTCGGACATCTATCTGGCCTCTTTGTATGCCGCCGAAACAGGTATTGCCGCCCAAATCGAACGTCTTTTGCAAACAGCGCCACGCTGGATTCCCGACAAGACCACCCCAGCCATTCAATGGGCGGCCGAACGCATGAAACTTGATTTCGCGCCGGCTCAGGCGCGGGCGCTCGAACAGGCGCTGCAAAACAAAATCTCCATCATCACCGGCGGACCAGGTGTCGGCAAAACCACCATCATCCGGGCTTTAGTGGATATTTTCAGCGCCAAATGTCTGCAAGTTTGCCTGGCGGCGCCGACCGGACGCGCCGCCAAGCGCATGGAGGAAGCCACCGGCCGCCAGGCCACAACCCTGCACCGCGCGCTGAAATATCTGCCCGGAACGCGCGCATTCGAGCATAATCAGGCGCATCCGCTGGCTGGAGACGTCTTCATCCTGGATGAGGTTTCCATGATTGACGTGGCGCTGATGATGGCTTTCCTGCAGGCTTTGCCGGGCACAGCGCGCCTGATCCTGGTCGGCGATGCCGACCAACTGCCCAGCATCGGGCCGGGCAATGTATTGCGCGACATCATTGCCAGCGGACGTTTGCCGGCGGTAAAACTGGAAACCATCTTCCGCCAAAGCGCGCGCAGCTGGATTGTGCATAATGCGCATTTGGTTAATACCGGACAATTGATCGAACTGCCGCCTGAAGGCGCGGAATCTGATTTTTATTTCATCGAAGCCAATCAGCCCGATGCCGCCATCGAATCCGTTACGGAGCTTATTGCACAACGCATTCCGCGCAAATTCGGGCTCAATCCGCGCGCCGACATTCAACTCCTGACCCCCATGCGCCGTTTTCAACTGGGCGCGGAAAATTTGAACGCCGTTTTGCAAAACGTCCTCAACCCAAACGGCGCAAGCCTGATGCGTTTTGGCAGGGTGTATCGCGCCGGCGATCGCGTCATGCAAATGCGCAACAACTACGACAAGGATGTTTATAACGGCGACATCGGACAAATCAACGCCATAGACACCGAGCAGCAGCAAGCCAGCGTTGATTTTGACGGGCGGCTGATCGTCTATGAACTCCACGAACTGGACGAGCTCTCCCTGGCATATGCCTGTTCAATTCATAAAGCCCAGGGCAGCGAACATCCGGCCGTGGTGATCCTGATGACCACCCAGCATTACAAATTACTGCAACGCAATCTGCTCTATACCGCGCTTACCCGCGGAAGACGCCTTGTTTGTCTCGTGGGCTCGCCAAAAGCCGTGGCCATCGCGATCCGTAACAACCAGATCGTGGAACGCCGCACACATCTGGCCCAACGCCTGGCAAACATGCGGCAGACAGTCTGCGCTCTTCAATCAAAAACGCCGGGCATGCCGCCGGATACAAACTGAAAGCTTGTTGAAAGAGAGCGCATCTTCTTCTAATGCAGCCCTGCCTTGCTCGCGGCTGCGTCATGCTCGGCAAAGACGGCTCAGCCGGGACGCCTCGCCTCGCTATTGCGGCAAAATTTGTCTTTGGTGGGGCGAGAACTCCGGGCGAGCCGCCCGAGAATAACACGCCCGTGCTGCCTCCCTGACGGATTAACTTTATCGGCTTGATTGAATAAACTGTTTATGCCATGTTTTTCCGATCCGATCTTGCCGCAAATGGAGCAGGCCGGTTTCGCGCTTACCAAGCAACCGGAACGAATGAGATCAGTCTGCCGCAGTTGCGCTGTTTTTGACAAAATTTTTGGTAAAATTATGTTTTGCGATCAACCAAGAGTCCGCTATGTTGTTTTTCTGTTCTGCCTGATCATGCTGGCTGGATGCCGAAGGCCGGCACCGCTCAAACGTTCGGTTGATCCGGGCCAAACAATTTTCTTCGTGCCTACGGCCGAAAAAATTGTGGCTTTGACGTTTGATGACGGCCCCAGCGACCCGGCTACGGGAATGATCCTCGACGCCCTTCGGGCGCATAATGTGAAAGCAACGTTCTTTCTGATTGGAGCAAACGTCGAGCGCCATCCCGAAATCGCGCGCCGGATTGGCGCGGAAGGACATCTCATCGGCAATCATACCTACCGTCACATGCAGTTTGACCAACATTCGGCCTCCGAAATTGCCGAGGATATCACCAAGGGCTCGCGCGCCATCCAAGCAATCACAGGACTAACCCCCAAGTGGTTCAGGCCGCCATTCGGGATCAATGGGCCGGGCATGGAAACCGCCTGCCGGATTGGCGGCATGGCAATTGCCGGATGGTCGGCGGACGCCAGCGATTGGAATCCGCATCCGGTTGAGGCGCTGGTCGAACGTATTGTCTCCCAAGCTATTCCGGGCGATATCATTCTGTTGCACGATGGGTGGGAAACCAGACCGGATGCCAACCGCCAACGCACGGTTGCGGCTGTTCCGCTGATTATTGAAAGGCTGCTTGCCAAAGGATACCGGTTCGTCACGCTTGATGAACTGGTGCGTTCGGCCGGGCGTCCGATGGCCGAATTTGCCAATGGCGCCCGATTGCTGGGCATGCAAATTCCTGTGCAACCGGCGCAACCAGGTGAGCTCTTCGCCGCGCGCTATTTTTGGGAAGTTCCAACGGAGTGGGGCAGCGATGCGCCAAGCGCTTTTGTGCATTTCCTTGACGGCCATGGCCGCCGCCAATTTCAGGATGATCATAATGTGCCGCCGCGCGGCGATGTGCGCGACCTTGTTGTGCAAAGGAAAGTTCGTGTTCCAGCCGATGCGCTGCCGGGAAAATACCGGGTTGCAATCGGGCTTTTCCATCCCAATCAAAAACCGGCAAGGCGTGTAGCTCTGCGCGCCTCGCTTCGCTGCGCCAAAAACGCTGTGATCATTCCGGATGCCTTGCAGGTTGAACGGAGCGCCAGGACGGGAGAATATTCGGAGCCAAAACGCTAAACTATGTCGTTATCTCCCCAAAATTCACCGGCAACGGTTACTGTTGCCGTCATTAATTTCAACGGCGCAGCGACTCTGCGGCAAACATTGCAGTCGGCGCTTGATTCAAAGCATATTGAGCTTGCCGGCGTCTTGCTGCTGGATAACCATTCCACGGATGATTCTATTGCAATAGTGCGCCGTGAATTCCCATCCGTTACGATCATTGAACTGCCCGAAAATCGTGGACCAAATCCGGCGCGTAACGAAGCCCTGCGCCGTGCCGCAACAGAACAAGTCTTGTTGATGGATAACGATATTGTGCTGGAAAAGGAATACATTGCCAAGCTGCAACAGACGCTTTGCGCTCATCCGGATAGCGGCGCAATCAGCGGCCAAATCCGTATTCAGGATGCGCCGGATCAGGTTCAATACAATGGCGTTCAATTGCATTACGCCGGTGAAATTGCCGCCCGGTCGCTTGACGCCAGGGAAACCGTTGTTGTGCCATGCGTATCGGCCGGGGCGGCGCTGTTTGAGCGGAGCAAAGCGCTGGCTGTCGGCGGGTTTGACGAAGATTTCTTTTTTGGATGGGAAGACGGCGACATGACTTTCCGCCTCTCGCTTGCCGGTTATCCGTGTCGGCTGGTTTCCGAAGCCGCAGCCTATCATCGCCGCGCGGCGCGCGGCATGAAGTGGATCAGCCTGCAAACGCGCAACCGTTGGTGGTTTATGCGCAAAAATTATGATCCGCTCGAATTCGCGCTTGTTTTTCCGGCCATTTGTTTATTGCAGGCGGGCTTCGGAATTTTCTGCTTGTGCAAAGGGCAAGGCGGCGCTTTTTGCAGAGGCACATGGAGCGCTTTTGCAGGGTTTGGCGCGCTGCGCGCCAAGCGGGCAGCCGTTCTGGGCCTGCGCAAGGTTGCCGCCGCCGATCTGCTGCAAGGCGAACGGCTTGATTTGCCCGGTAATTTTAGCGCCACGCGGCCTGGACGTCTGACGCAAGCCGCATTGTGCGGGCTATTACGCATATACTGGCAAATGATCAGACCATTGCTGCGCAAAGCTCAGGCGCGAAGATGCCGATAAGCCGATTTTTTGCCCCGGCAGCAAACATAAGCTATTCCGTTGTTGACGCAGATGGATTCTCCGCTTTGATTTGCTCGCGCTCAGTCAGGTTTTCCTGTTTTTGCTGTTGGATGAAAGCGCGGTTTTCCGTTTTCTGCGTTTTGAAATGCTCCCTGATCGCCTGTTTCTTTTGGTCCATCGTCATATTCGCATTATCGGCTATGGATTTAAAAAAGGCCACGTTTTCCTGATGCTGGGTGGACCGGAAATCAACATTTTCCTGATGCTGCTGTTCAAAGAAACCGATCAGCTCGTTTTTCTGCTCATCGCTTAATTTGGTATTGTGCGCCAGTTGATTTTTCAGAAAAATCATGTTTTCAGCATGTTGCTGCTCATAAAACGCTTTATTTTCCCGCGCCTGGGTTTGACGATGCGCGCGTATTGCCGCTTTGCGCTCTTTCGGAGTCATGTTCTTGAGGCTTTCCTGAAATGCAGCGTTTTCTTGTTTCTGCTGCTGCATGTGCGCTCGGTTTTCCTGTTTTTGCTGCTGCCGATGCTTGTGCATCTGTTCAGCCGGCTGATTCTCCGCAAATCCAACAACAACGCCCAGCCACAAACCAACAACGACCAATCCAATTTGCTTTTGCATCATCGTTACTCCCGTAAATTTTTGCAAAAATGCGCCATCATTTTAACCAACGAGCCATGAATGTCTTGAGCTGCGCCAGACCCTCCTCATCCGGCGGCAAATGATATTCTGGATGCCAGCAACCTTCATACTCCACAGAAACGAATTGATTATATCCGATTGCATTCAAGTTATCCATAATCCATTGGAAATCCAACTGCCCTTCGCCAAAAAGCGTACAAAAAAGCCGTTGTGGCGCAAAACCATCGCCTTTTTCGCCAAAATAATGCGCGTAACCATCTTTGAGGTGAACGTGCAAAATGTGATCCTTCATGGTTGTTAAAGCTTTTTTGTAATCGCACTCAATGCCCAATAAATTGCCGGGTTCATAAATCACTCCCAGATTGCGTGATCCGATTGTACGGCAAAGCTCGGCGGTATTTTCCGGGTCGCGGGTAATGCTGCCGCTATGGTTTTCCATGGCCAGGCCGATTTTCTTTCGTTCGGCATATTGAACAACCTCTTTGATATACGGAACGGCGCGATCCATGACCTTGCCGAAATCTTCGCCGGATCCGGGGCTGATGCGAACAATGGAGGCGCCGGCCTCGAGCCCCAGATCAATTTCAGCTTGCACTCTTTGTATCTCCTGGCGCCGTTCATCCTCAACATCGCTGGTAAATTTGCCGCCCACGCTGCCGGCAAACGCAACAATCTGCAAGCCAAGCTGTTTGGCCAGATCAAGCACTGCGCGCCGCCGGACCGGCTCCATCTCACGCGAAAAATGCGCCTGCTTGCCATAGGCGAAAACATCAAGATTACGGTAGCCAAGACGGGCCAGTAACCGGAAAGCCTCTTCCGAAGAGCGTGTGCGCAAAGCAATCGTACAAGCTGATAATTGCATTTTTTGGATCTCCTTTTGTTTCTACAATTGAACTGTTTTAACTCTGTGTCTGCAAGCAAAATATCATTACTCAAGACCTAAGCAAAGCAGAAGACACAGCGCTGTCGCCAAGCTCCTGCTCGCCATATCGCATGAATTGCGGGGTTATTCCGTCTCCGCAGCCTTGACGGCATTCCAGTGCGCATCCAGTTCGGCAAAGGAACAATCCGCCAATTCACGGCCTTCTCCGCGCGCTCTCCGTTCGACGGCACGGACGCGCCGCGCAAATTTTTCCACAGCGCGGCCCAAAACTTCCTCCGAATTAAGCTTTTGGAAGCGCCCCAGATTGACTACGGCAAAGAGTAGATCGCCAATTTCTTCACGAATGCGCTCCGCATTTCCGGCGGCAATGGCCTGTTTTACTTCCGCCAGTTCCTCGTCAATTTTTGCCACCACATCATGCACATGTGTCCAGTCGAATCCGACTCTGGCCAGTCTTTGTTGAAGGCGGTGCGCCTTATGCAAGGCCGGGAGACTGCGGGGGATATCGCCCACGACGGAAGGCGGCTCGCCGGCATCGGCTGGACGTCCGGTGGTTTTTTCAAGCGCCTTGATGGCTTCCCAGTTTTTGAGCACTTCGTCGGATCCGGAAACTTTTGTCGGCCCGAAAACATGCGGATGGCGGCGGATTAATTTTTCACACAGCCGGTTGACAACATCGCCAAAGGTGAATTTTTCCTGCTCACGCCGAATCTGGGCCTGAAAAACCACCTGTAGCAGCAAGTCGCCCAATTCATCGGCGTGTTTATCAACCTCGCCGCTTTCGATGGCATCAAGCAGTTCGTAACATTCTTCCACCAGATATTGCTTGAGCGAATCCAGCGTTTGTTCGCGATCCCACGGACATCCGCCCTCTGCGCGCATCCGCGCCATGATTTCAAGCAAATTTTCCAGTGTATAAGCGGACATAGGTTTGCCCCTGCGTCAGGGCCGGAGTTGCGGAAACAAAATCACATCGCGAATGGTGTCCGAACCGGTTAAAATCATGACCAAACGATCAATTCCGATTCCCATCCCGCCGGCCGGCGGCATGCCGTGTTCAAGCGCCAGGAGAAAATCCTCATCCACTTTCTGCGCATCCTCGCCCGACTGTGCTTCCAGCCGCTGCCTCTGCAAAATGGGATCGTTTAGTTCCGAATAGCCGGGAGCGACCTCCTTGCCGTCAATCACAAGTTCAAAAACATCCGCAGCGCTTGCGTCATCCGCGCAGGTTTTGGCAAGCGGCACAAGCTCCGCCGGCAGGCGTGTTACAAAAGTGGGATTGCGCAATGAACGCTCAATCAATTTCTCGTATATTTCATGGGTAATCTGCATGTGATTCCAGGATGGTTCAACATGCAAGCCCAGGGTTGTCGCGCGCGCGGCGGCTGCTTGCGGAGCAAGTGTATACCAATCAGCGCCGGCGCGTTCAAGCACAAGTTCGCGATAAGTGGCTTCGCGCCAGGGCGGCGTGAGATCAATGCTGTTTTCAGCATGGCCCACCTGCAGACTGCCGATTACCTCGCGCGCAACCGCAACAATCAGTTCCTGTGCCAGAACGCGCATACCGCTGACGTCCGACCAGGCTTCATAAATTTCAAGCATCGTGAATTCAGGATTGTGCGTCTTGGAGAGCCCCTCATTGCGGAAATTGCGGTTGAGTTCAAAAATACGCGCATATCCGCCGACCAGCAAACGCTTCAGATATAGTTCCGGCGCAATCCGCAGAAACATGTCGGTTGCCAGAGCGGTATAGCGTGTTTTGAAGGGACGCGCCGCCGCCCCGCCGGCCTGCGGCTGCATCATCGGCGTTTCCACCTCCTGAAATCCGCGCGCCCAGAGAAATTCACGCACCGCGCGGATAATCTTTGCGCGTTGGTCAAAAACACGGCGCACGTCCGGGTTGACAATCAAATCCAAATAACGCCGGCGATACCTTGTTTCCACATCCTTCAGCCCGTGCCATTTTTCCGGCAATCCGTGCAAGGATTTGGCCAGCATCGTCCAGCGTTGGACGCGCAAAGTCTGCTCGCCCATGCGTGTTACAAACAACTCGCCTTCCACTCCGATCAAATCGCCGGCATCCAGACAGTGCTTGAAGTTTTTAAAATCATCCGTATTGGATTTGCCGGCATAGACCTGCAAACGGTCGCTGCCATCGCGCAAATCGGCAAAGATGGTTTTGCCCATATCGCGGAGGGTTGTCAAGCGCCCGGCTGCGCGCACGGAGAGTCCTTCCTGAAAGGCGGCGCGCAATTCGGCCAAAGTGCCGCTTACCGGGAAAGCGCCGCCGAACGGATTACGCGCGCTATCATTCAGGCGACGCAACTTGACCAGGCGCTGCGCCCGCTCACTGCCGTTGGCGGCAGGATCCGCAGATTGTAATGATTGTTCGGACATTAGGCTTCAGAGATCGCCTGCACAGGACACTCCTCGACGCATTGTCCGCAACTTACGCATTTATCAGGATCAATCTGATACTGTTTTTCGCCCTTGGAAATTGCTTCCACAGGACATACTTCCTGGCATTTACCGCAAGATGTGCATTTATCCGAGATTTGATAGGCCATGATTTTTTCCTTTTATCTTGATATTATAGTTCAACCTAACGCTCAAAATCATCCTTGCCGCAACCGCTTCCGGCCGATTCATCTGCCGATGGCCAACCGCGCCGCCAGGCGTTCCGGCAGGCCGGAATGCCTGATTTTTTCCTGGGCTGTGGCAATATCATAGGGTATACGGCGCAACTCAATTTCCTTTTTTTCAAGATCATACAGCGCATAAGACGCCCGCACATCGCCATCGCGTGGCTGTCCTATGCTGCCGACATTCACAAAATATTTTTTTTCGAGACTGACCTTGATCTTTGTGTAAGCCCCGCCGGTAACCTCTCCGAATTTTTCAAAAGCCACCGGTACATGGGTGTGCCCGTAGAAGCAAACCGTGGTCATTTGGTAATTAAAACTTGCTTCCGCCTCCAAACTTTCAAAAACATAGCCCCACATATCGGGCATATCAAGTGTGCTATGTACAATCGTAAAATTTTCCACACGCTGAACCATCGGCAAATCGGCCAGAAATTTCTGGTGCTCTGCCGATAACTGCCTGCGTGTCCAGTCCACCGCATCCGCCGCCAAAGGATGGAAACCGGTCAAATCATCGTCAAACGAACAAAAATGGTCGTGATTACCGCTGACGGTTATGCAACCCAATTCACGCACACACTCCAGGCATTCAACAGGATTGGCGTTATAGCCGACAACATCTCCCAAACAAACAAAATTTGTCGCATTCTGTTCGTGGGCATCTTTAAGAACCGCCGTCAAGCCCTCCCAATTGCTATGAATATCGCTTAAAACAGCGTATTTTGCGGCACTCATTCAGAATCCTCTTCCTTGTCCGAAAAAAATTCAGCCGGCGCATCCTTGCAATCAGAGACGCATTAAGGCCGCCGCCAGCACCAAATCATCAGGTGTTGTTATCTTTATATTGGAAGTGATCGAATTAACTATGCGCACATCGTTACAAACCAATTCCACTGCCGATGCCTCGTCGGTGATTTTGATTTTCTTTTTCTCCACAAACTCAAAGGCTTGCAATAACAAATCCTTGCGAAAAGTTTGCGGTGTCTGTGCCCGCCATAGTTTGGCGCGATCAATGGTTTGATTGATTACCAGGCCTTTTTCGGAAGACTTGACCGTATCGGTAATCTTAACCGCCGCCACGCCTGAACCGAAATGCCTGGCCGATTTGATGGTTTCCGTTATCAACGCGGGTGTTACACAAGGACGGGCGCCATCATGTACCGCCACAATTTCCACATTCTCGCTAACCGCAGCCAGCCCTTTTGCCACTGACTGCTGTCTTTGGTTGCCCCCCGCCACAATCCGCGCGACTTTTTTGCAACCAAACATCTGCGCCGCACAACGCGCGGATTCCAGGCGTTCCTTGCGCACAACCAATACAACCTCATCAATTTCTGCGCACTTCTCAAACGCCAATAAAGAGTAAATAACCACCGGACGCGACCCAAGGCTCAGAAAAGCCTTGTCAACATCAGGCCCCATCCGTTCGCTTTTGCCGCCGGCAACAACAAGCCCGCAATTCATATTTATCTCAAAATCAATCTTTTATAAAATTCAACTCTCTCAAGGAAAAAACATACTAATAATATCAGCCGGCAAAGTCAAGATTTAAAACACAATTTTCAACCAAGACACAGGGCTGCGTCATGCTCGGCGGCTCGCCCGGAAGTCTCGCCCTACCAAAGCCACATTTGGCCATAATGGCGGGGCGAAGCGTCCCGGCCGAGCCATCTTTTTCGAACATCTTTTCCGAACATGACGCAGACTTGGATTTATTTTTAAAAGTGTGGAAAAGTATTGCAAAATGAAAAATACAGCTGTAGCATCACCTTGAGTTGATGGAATTGTTTTTATATGACTTGCATTGGCAACAACTTCCGATTTCCGAACTCGCATTCAAGGGGGACTGTTATATGAAAGACAAAAACACATCTTGGCGGTTACATGAAGTTTGCTGCGACCAACTTGCTGGGACGCACCGGATTTGCGGCGGCGGCAGGCGATCTGGATGGCGATCGCCTGGCTGACCCGTTTGTGTGTGACATGGCGACCGGCCAATGCATGGCGCTTTTGTCCGGGTTGAGATACCTGCGTCTCGAAACGCCATTGGGCTTTTTGGGTAGTCCGGGCTGGTTGCTGATGTTGGCGGATTTTGATGGGGACGGCCTTGCCGATCCGGCGATTTATAATCCTGTTAATGGGGATTTGGTTGTCCGACTTTCCGGCAGCGACTACGAAAACGTAATATTGCCGGGCTTTATGACGCCGTAAGGACGTTGACGCTATAGCCAGAGCAGAATAGTTCCCCGGTCCATTTTGTCGGCAAAAGATTTCATGGCGTTCTTTGCGGAATTGTGATACATCTTTGCGGCAACAAGGAATCCGGGGAGTATTGTGATTCATGAAAGCTCGCGCCATTGTGCATCAACTTGCAGCGCATGCGCCATATACGGCCTTGGGAGCCGTTTCCGGCGCATTGTTGATGTGGTTTTTAATGCTTTTCGGCGCGACAAGCGCGGCAGCTTTGAATCTGTTTTGGGTTTTACATCCGCTGCACGTCGTTTTAAGCGCCATGGTTACCACAGCCATGTATCGGTTGTACGGACGGAAAAGTCTCTGGCGTTTGCTGTTGGTCGGCTATTTTGGATCGGTTGGCATTGCCACGTTAAGCGATTCGTTCATTCCGTTTTTGGGTGAATGGCTGTTGGATATGCCGCATCGCGACATGCACATTGGTTGCGCTGAAAAATGGTGGTTGGTCAATCCGCTCGCGCTGGCCGGAATAGCGCTGGGCGCGTGGCGGCCGCATACGCAAATTTCTCATGCAGCGCATGTTATGATCAGCACATGGGCGTCGCTATTTCATGTCATGGCGGCTGCAGGAGGCCAAACACCGGGATTGGCTGGATGGGTGTTGATAACATTCTTTCTTTTCCTTGCCGTCTGGGCGCCTTGCTGCACCAGCGACATTGTGTTTCCAATGCTTTTTGCCGACAATTCAAGACCCTTGGCATCATGCTGCCATCAAAAAGAGCATTAAAAGTCGCTTTCAAAAGTCAGCTTTTGAAAGCAGTATTCAGTCAGCATTCATAATAAACGCAAAAAATTGATTATAAACTCTTTGCTGCGAAAATCAAATTGAGGTTGTCGGTTGTTTTACTGCACCAGGAGGTCAGGCGGAAATATTCGCGTGGCGCGTCATCGGCTTGACCGTAGCGTTTGTTGGTTACGCTGTGGCGTGCGCGGAAATTCGCGCAAAATTCCTGAGGTGTGGGCGTTGAGCGCGCGCTAACCCAGGGCAACCATTCGAAAATTTGCGACTCATGGCATAAGGCCATCTTTTCCTTGATCGGATAAACATCGCTGATGTCCACGGCATAATCATAACCGTTTTCGCATGCGTAAACATCGTCCACATTAATGATCACTGGCGTACAGCGTGTTTTTTTGATCGAACCGTTCAGGGTGGGATACGCATGCGGGACGGCAAGTTGATAGGCAATCATGCGGACGGCGCAAGCCGTATTGTAGTGATCAATATGAATGCCTGCGAGCGGATTGTTTACCACCGGCGGACAAAAAATAAAATCAGGCTCGAAGTCGCGCACGATGTTCCACAGGCCGCCCAGGGTGTTTTGGTCAAGCCAGATATTGCCGGAAAGATGTTTGCCGTCCAGACCGGTCAGGCATTCATATTCCGCGCCGATGAGCGCAGCGCTGGCGCGCGCTTCACGGTCGCGGCGCTGGAAAGTTTCATCAAGCGACATTTCATGATGCCCGGAAGCGCCACGCGTAGTTGCGAGAATTTTGAACTGAAAATGCGCGCCATGTTTTTTGCGCAATAACGCAAAAAGTCCGCCGGCATTGAATTCAAAGTCATCTTGATGCGCCATGATTGACATGATTTTAATCGGTTTTTGCGTCATTTGGTTTCCTGTTTTTTTGGGGTTGGCTTTTAATTTTAACGGAGTCTTCGGATTGGCGCAAACCGCGCCGGCAAAAATATTCCACCTTGCGGCGGTGGAAATACAAGTCATTGGCGCTTGGTGTGCCGCCGGTT
>CAZMFH010000001.1:20338-33741 GCA_964565485.1 uncultured Verrucomicrobiota bacterium
GATCACTGTTCCGGCACGGATGCCGGCCATGTGCAGACGCAAGGCAAAATCGTCGTCTTCATGGCCCCAGCCGACAAATTCCTCATCAAATCCGTTGACGCGCTCGATGTCTTCACGGAAGAGCGAAAAGTGGCAGCCCAATATTTTTGGTTTATGGCGTTTGGCGAGGCCAAAACGGCGCAGCCAGGTATTACGTTGAAACTGGCGCAGAGCGCGTTGCAAATGCCGCCGATCGGAATTTTCCCAGAGAATATTGAGCAGACGTGGATGCAATTCCTGCGCCAGGGCCTGTTTGGTGAGATTTTCGTCAAGGAGCGCGCGGTTGCCGGCCAGAAACCAGCCGCGCCGCGCCAGCCGTTCATGCGCCATGACGGCGTCCGGCATTAACAGGATATCGCAGTCAATTGAGATGATATAGTCGCCGGTGGCGGCGCGGATGGCATTGTTGCGGGCTGCCGCCAGGCGGCAGCCCAGATCGTCCTGGCGGACGTAGTGAACCGGGAAAGGACATTGCGCAAAAAACTGTTGCATTTGCGCGGCCGCCGCCGCATGGGAGCCGTCATCAGAGACAATGACTTCGTCAATCGGGCGTGTGTTTTGTCCCAACGCCTGGAGGGCGGCCATCAGCATTTCCGGGCGGTTATAAACGGTGATGATGACGGTGATCTTCATAATTCCCGGTCAATGATTTCTGCCGCGCGCGCGGCGGCATCGCCTTCGCCCAGCATTTGGCGGACGCGCCGCAATTCCTGCAGCATGTTTGTGCGCAGCGGGCCTTCGTTCAATAACGGCAGCAACGCATCGGCCAGCGCGCACGGCGTGGCGGCGCTTTGGATAAATTCCGGACAGACCTGCCGGCCGGCCACAAGATTGACCATGCCCAGATGCGGAACGCGAATCAACATCCGTCCGAGCCAGTAGGTTGCCCAAGCCACGCGATAAACAACAATCATGGGGCAATTCATCAGGGCAGTTTCGATGGTCGCCGTGCCGGAGGCCACCCAGGCTGCGTCGGCCTGACGTAAAATCGCGCGGGTTTTTCCGGCCACAACAGACAGGTTGGGTGGAAGCGTTGATTGTTGGTCAAGCGTGTTGCGCACCCAGCCGGCCACTTCTGCGGAGGGCGCGGCCACGATGAATCCGGCGTTTGGTTCTTTTGCGCGGAGCAGGGCGGCTGCTTGCGCGAGGACCGGCAGAATTCGTTTGATTTCATGATAACGGCTGCCGGGCAGCAGGGCGATTTTTGGTTTGCCCGCCCAGGGCAGCTCCGCCGCCGGCGCGCTCAGTTCCGCCGCCGCCAGTGTTGCCAAAGGGTGGCCGACGAAATCAACGCGCAGATTGTGGTTCTTAAAAACATCCGCCTCAAAGGGGAAAATTGTCAGGAGGCGGTCCACAATGCGCGCGATTTTGGGAATACGCCTGCGATTCCAGGCCCAGACCTGAGGGCAGACATAATAAATCACTTTCAGCCCGGCGGAATGCGCCTGTTCGGCAAAGCGCAGATTGAATCCGGGATAATCCACCAACAGCACGGCATTTGGCCGGCGTTCACGCGCCAAAGCCAGCATTTCCCGGAAAACCCGCCGGAAAAACCGGATGCGCAGCAATACTTCCGTCAGGCCGAGCACAGCCATGTCGCGCGCATGATAATGGATTTGCATGCCGGCTTGGGCCAGTTCGTCGCCGCCGATTCCAAAGACGTCGAGCTCCGGGCGGCGGCGGCGCAGCTCGCGAATGACAGCGCCGGCGTGCATGTCGCCGGAAATTTCGCCCGCAATCACCATGAGGGATGGATGCTGCATGACAAGTTCAGGTTGCTTTATGTTCGCGGATGCGGTTGCAGATCTTGACGGCCAAATCCAGCGCGCGCGCAGCTTGTTCTCCGCCGACTACCGGCGCGTTATGTGCGCGGACGCAATCCAAGAAGGAGGCCAGTTCGTTTTTCAGCGGCTCGCCTTTCTCGATCGGCACTTTGCTGCGCTCGATGCGTTCGGTGTTTTTACGATAAATTTCGCCGGATTGTTTTTCATAATCCAGCGAAATATAGGCGTCCGCCTGGAAGATGCGGATTTTACGCAGGTTTTCCGGGCTGATGCGGCTGGTGGTAACATTGGCTACGCATCCGTTTTCAAATTCGAGGCGCACATTGGCGATATCCTCCGTGGCGCTCAGGACCGGCACACCGACGGCATGAAATTCACGCACGGGCGAACGCACGAGATGCATGATGATCTCCAGGTCATGAATCATCAAATCAAGAATGACGCTGATTTCCGTTCCGCGCGGCATCTGGCCGGGACGGGTGGGCGGGTAAGGCTGCAGGCGGTGTGCTTCAATAAAGCGCGGATGCGTTAGAATGCCTTCCAGGGAGTTCATCACCGGATTAAAGCGTTCCACATGCCCGACTTGCAGGATCACACCTTTGGCTTGCGCGGCGGCCAGCATGGCGGCGGCGTCATCCAGGCGCGTGGCAATCGGTTTTTCAACCAGCAAATGAACTCCCCGCTCAATGAAAGGCATTGCCGAAGCAAAATGTTTGTCTGCCGGAACAACGATGCTGGCGGCTTCAACCTGTTCGGCCATTTCCGCCATGCTCGCAATAACGCGGGTCTTGTAGCGCCGCGCAATGTCGGCCGCGCGCGCCGTGTTGATGTCGTACACGCCGACTAATTCGGCGTCCGGTAATTCCGAATAAATCCGGGCATGCCACTGGCCGAGACTGCCGACGCCCACCACGCCGGTTTTAATGCGCTGCTTATCCATTATTCCTCTCCGCCGCGCAAGGATCCTGCGGCTCAATTGCTGTTTTTTCGTTTGCCGGTTCGACGGCAATCATGGTGATGCCGAACCGGTCGGCTTTTTCGATTATGTGTTCACGCTCAAGCAGGATTGTGCGGCGCGCTTCCATGGCCAGCACGGAAGCTTTGATTTTTGCAAGCATATCGAGCGTCCGCGGGCCGATCACGGGAATATCATACCGCATGTCATGACCAAGCCGCGCGACCTTGACGATAACCGCGTTTGCGCCACCCAGTTTTCCGGCGCGCAGAATGGTGGCGTCGGTGCCTTCAAAAGCTTCCACAGCCAGGATGATGCCGTCCTTGACCGCCACCGTCTGCCCGATTTCCAGCGCGCTGGTGGCCTTGGCTGCGCGGAGACCAAGGGCAATATCAGCTTGCTCGCGTTCGGTTGGCGCGCGCCTGGTCAGGAGTCCGGCCGGCGGCATGGCGTCTTCCATAAAACAATATGCCGGCAGCAATTCGATGCCTTCCGCTTTCAATTCATCGCAGATTGCGCCGAAAATTGTCCGTGCATTGCGTTCTTTAAGACGCATAAAAATCATCAGCGCCCGGCGATCGAGCCGCAGATTGAAAATATTGCCAGGTGTAATCTGTCCGGCCATTACCACCTGCCGGA
Source organism: uncultured Verrucomicrobiota bacterium (assembly GCA_964565485.1). GTDB lineage: Bacteria > Verrucomicrobiota > Kiritimatiellia > JAAZAB01 > JAAZAB01 > CAZMFH01. The sequence goes on from CAZMFH010000001.1 coordinate 23,756, forward strand.
TGGCGCGGCTCCGGAAAGCATCCAGGGTTGCTTCCAGTTGGCCGACGCGCAGCCAGACAACTTCATCAACCGTCTGCTTGATCGCCGGATCGGTTTCACCGCGCAGAGCCACGGCGACGATGCGGCGCACGCCGCTGCGCCTGGCCCCCGCCGCCAGCAACAGGGGATAAGCGCCGCGCCCGGCGATCAGGCCGAGGGCGGCCGGTATTTCATTGATCATGTTCAGGTCGGGCTTCATTTGAAAGAAAAAAAGTTTTGGCGATTGGACCAGTAATCAAGAATTGCAGACCCATTGCAAGAAACATTGCCACGGCGATCACCAGATACATCGTCGCCGCGCCGGAGTTTTTGATGAACCATTCGTTGACAAACAGTCCGGCAAATGAGCCCAGACCGACCAGAAATTCGTTAAAGCCTATATTAAAGGATCTACGCCCGGAATTGGAAGCGTAATAGACGCTGACAAAATAGGCGAACCCGGCGTAAATCCCCAGCAGACTGATGCCTGCGAAACAAATCGGCAGCGTAGGGCGCAGCCACATCATCAGGGCAACGAGCGCGGCGCCGCCGTGGAAAAACAAAATCGGCTTTTTGGAGTAGAGCAGACGCTGGGCACGAATCATAATCAGACCGAAAACAGCCTGCAAGATCATTTGCAGGAAAAGCGGCAGACTGGTCAGAAAGGCGCTGACCCCGGCTTGGGCGCTGACGACTGGGAAAAATGTGTGCATCGGGCGTTGCACGAACATGGCGGTCAGGATCGTTACCCATCCCACCCAGACATAGAGTGGCGCCAGATGCCGGGAACCGCCGGCGCCCGGCTCGACATGTTCATTCGCGGAAAGTTCTTCCGCCGGCCGCGGTTTGTGGGTTAAAAGCGCCGCCAACATGACGATTCCAACGCCGATGCAGAGTGTGGCCAGCACGCCGAACCCCAAATTGTAAAAAAAGCCGGCCGAAAAAATGCCGGCGCCGCATCCTAGACTCCAGGCAAAAGTGTAAAGTCCGACGGCGCGTCTGAGGTTGCCGGGCGCCGATTCCCCGCGCATGAACGCCTGAAATGCGTTAAAGAAAAGCGCCATGCAGCATGCGATCACGCCAAGCGTCAGGAGCAACTGCGGAAAACTTTTCAGCATCATCGCTATGGCGCCGCTCAATGCGCCAAGCGCCGAACTAAAGAGCAGGATGGCGCGGGCGTTACGGCGGCTGACCACAAACCCGACGAGCACGCTGGTCAGCATGTAGATCAGTTGAAAGAGGCCGCCCAGCCATGCGCATTGGTTCATACTGAACCCGTTTACGCCGGCGCGATACATGACCGCGAACATAATCAGAAAAATCAGCACATCCATCAATGCCGGACAAATATAAATGCGCATAAATCACCAGTGTAAACGGCGCAAACTTCAAAAAATTACTTGATAAATCGGCTGGCGAATCAGCATAGCGGATTGCGTTTTGGATAAAAGCATAAAATGCAGTCTCCAGTGTTTGGGTGTTTGGGTCAGGGCTGCTCGGAAAAGACGGCTTGGCCGGGACGCCTTGTCCCGCCATTACGGCCGAATTTGTCTTTGGTATGGCGAGACCTCCGGGCGAGCCATCGCGTATACTATGGGAGCACGCCATATTCCGTAGTTTTGCGCGAATCTCATAAAGCCGGAATCCTTGATGGTTCCGGCTATGCCTGGTTGGGGAAATAGCAGTTGTCATGGCGAGCAGTTTCAGTTAGCATTAGCCTTGATCAATCAAAAAATTAGCGCACAGATTGGGTTGAAACGGGGGCGTTTTTATGTTTAAGATTGAACCGGGTAAATTGCTGGTGATAGCCGTGGTTTGCGCTTTCATTGTGCTGCTTCCGATTTGGCTGCGCGGTTGTTCCGGCTTGGCCCGCTTCAATAAAGCCGTTCAAAACGGATCAATAGAAGCGGTTTCCGGACAACTGCGCCGGAATCCCGGTTTAGTCAACAGGCGGGAATCGAAACAACTAATGACGCCCCTGCATTATGCGGTTGTTTCAGATCAGGCGCAAATGCTTGAGTTTTTGCTTGAGCATGGCGCTGATGTCAATGCCCGGGATAAATATGGCCTGACCCCTCTGCATAAGGCCGCCGCCCTGGGGCGTCCGGCCATTGTCGCGATTTTGCTGGCGGCGGGCGCAGACATGGCAATATATGGCACCAAATACGGGGTTATCGGCATGTATCCTTTGCATCTGGCGGCTGAATCCGGTTTTGCGGACATAACAGAGTTGCTTTTGGCCAAAGGCGCCGATGTCAATGCGCGCACTGATGGTGAAAACAGCGTTACCGCTTTGCATATGGCCGCAGGCAAAAACCGGCTGGATGTTGTGAAATTGCTTTTGGCCAAAGGCGCCGACGTCAACGCTGAGGATGTGCGCAAAAACACGCCCCTGCGTTGGGCATTGACGGGCGGCTTTGACGAGGTTGCCGATGTCCTGCGCCAATACGGCGGATTGAATTAAAATAAAAACTTGCAATAAAGGGTGGACGTCCCCGCCTTTTTTTGTTAAAAGACTGCGCATTGCCGTTAAAAGCTGCTAAGCTAAGCAAAAGAAACATGGAGCGGTTATGGATATATTGGGTGGTAAGAAGGCTTTGGTAACCGGCGCGGCACGCGGAATCGGGCGTGTAATCGCAGAAACACTGGCGGCATCCGGAGCGGATGTTGCTTTTTGCGACTTAAAAAGCGAATGGTTAACCGAGACTGAGCAGGCCATTCGCGCGCGCGGACGCCAGGCATTGGCTTTGGCTGCTGATGTCAGCTGTCAGGAAAGCGTTCAACAGGCTGTTGAGGCGGCGCTCAAGGCTTTTGGCCGGATTGATATTCTGGTCAACAACGCCGGGATTACACGCGATGGTTTTTTGGTGCGCATGACTGAAGCAGACTGGGATCAGGTTATTGCCGTCAATCTAAAAGGAACTTTTTTGTTTACAAAAGCCGTGTCGAAAGGCATGATGCGACAGAAAGCGGGGGTAATAGTCAATCTTGCTTCGATCATCGGGCTGATTGGCAATGCCGGACAGTGCAACTATGCCGCATCCAAGGCTGGTGTAATTGCGCTGACCAAGTCGGCGGCACGTGAATTGGCATCGCGCAATATTCGCGTGAATGCTGTTGCGCCCGGTTTTATCGAGACGAAGATGACGGAGAGTTTGCCGGAAGATATTCGCAACAAGATGTTGGCGGCCATACCTATGGGCCGGATGGGTGTGCCCCAGGATGTGGCCAATGTTGTGCTGTTTCTGGCCAGCGAAGCGTCAGCTTATATGACCGGTCAGGTGCTGACCGTCAGTGGCGGAATGGTTATGTAATAACAAGGTAGGAGGTTCATGCTATGGCTCTTGAAGAAAAAGTTCGTGATATTATTGTGGAACAACTGGGCGTCAATCCGGAACAAGTAACCGCCGAAGCTTCATTTATTGAGGATTTGGGCGCCGATTCGCTTGATACGGTTGAATTGGTTATGGCGTTTGAAGAGGAATTCGGCGCTGAAATTCCGGATGAGGAGGCCGAAAAATTGACGACTGTTGGCGCAGTGGTCAATTACCTGAAGGAAAAAGGATTCGGCGAATAAGTTTGTTGGCTTGTGGGATGGCCGGGGCGATTTTCCTCGGCCTTTCCGTTAGGCTGGGAATGTGATTTGAGTTATGAGCAAACGGAAAGTTGTTGTTACCGGTCTGGGGGTTGTTACTCCGCTTGGTTGTGATCTCAATCGGTTTTGGGAACGTAATGTGGCGGGTTGGTCCGGCGTCAGACGGACGCGCCAGTTCGACGTCTCGCCTTATGCCTCGCAAATCTCCGGGGAAGTGATTGAGTTTAATCCGGACGATTTTCTGAGCAAAAAGGATCAGCGTCGCACGGATTTATATTGCCATTATTCCATGGCCGCCGCCAAATTGGCCATGGCTGATTCCGGTTTGGAACGGGAGAAAGAGGATCCCGCCCGGCTTGGCGTCATTCTTGCTTCCGGTATCGGCGGCTTGCAATCATTGCAGACCCAGCATCGCATTCTGATGGAAAAAGGACCGAATCGTTGCAGTCCGTTTATGATTCCCCAGATGATTTGCAATATGGCGTCCGGCCTGATTGCGATTGAATTTCAGTTAAAAGGTCCAAATTACGCGGTGGTTTCGGCTTGTGCTTCCGCCAGCCATGCGATTGGCGATGCCATGCGCCTGATCCAATATGGCGATGCCGATGTGATTCTTTCCGGAGGCTCGGATGCCAGCGTCTGCATGCTGGGGTTTGCCGGATTCTGCGCTTTGCGGGCGCTCAGCACACGCAATGACGCGCCGGAAAAAGCCAGCCGTCCGTTCGACAAGGAGCGCGATGGTTTTGTGATTGCGGAAGGCGCCGGAGTGCTTGTGCTTGAGGAGATGGAACATGCCCGCCGCCGCGGCGCGCCGATTTATTGTGAACTTGCCGGTTATGGCGCCACCTGCGACGCATTCCACGAAACCGCGCCTTCCGAAGATGGCGATGGCGCTGCGCGCGCCATGCAACTGGCGCTTGCCGATGCGCAGGCCAACGGGAACGAACTTGATTATATCAATGCCCACGGCACAAGCACATTGCTGAACGATCGTTGCGAAACTCTGGCCATTAAGCGCGCGTTAGGCGATGAAAAGGCACACAAAGTTATGGTTAGCTCAACGAAATCCATGACTGGCCATCTGCTGGGCGCGGCTGGCGCGGTTGAGGCGGCGGTTTGCGCGCTGGCAATCAAGCATGGTGTTGTGCCGCCCACTATTAATCAGACCACCACTGATTCCGAATGTGATCTGGATTATGTTCCCAATACGGCGCGTGAAGCCAAAGTTCGCCTGGCCTTGAGCAACTCGCTCGGATTCGGCGGCCATAATGCCACACTGGCTTTCCGGCCTGTTTAAAAACGGTCCGTATTGTTGGGCTGGTTTGGTGGAAAATCATTCAAATGGCAATGTCTCTTTTCAGACGTTCCGGCAAAATCCGATCACTGCCCTTGCTTGCTGCCGGCTTGATTGTTTTTTTGACTTTTGGCGTGTGGCTTTGCGCCTGGATGACGGCCATAATTATGACCGGGGCGCAGAGCCGGAGTTTGATCGGCAGCGCATATCTTCTTCAGGCTGGCGCTGATAAAATCATGCGCCGCTGTTTGATGGGTATGGCGCTGATTGCCGTTTATTGGTTTGTGAGGCGCTCCGGCTGGCAAGGCAAACATGATTGCGGCTGGGCCGATCAGGAAGATTCCGGCCGGTTATGGTGGGGATCAGCCCTGCAGGGGCTGGCGCTGGGCGTGGTCTCGCTAGGCGGCATTGCGGTAATCACAACCATTCTTGATATTCACGGTATTCCGTCCGGCCAAAACGCCGCCCGCATTATTCGCACGGCAGTTATGGCATTTTTGACCGGACTTACCGTGGCCTTGATCGAAGAAACCGTGATGCGCGGAGTTTTGTTCCGGGTCTTGGCGCGGAATTGGCGTATCTGGCCGGCAGCGGTGCTGTCCAGCCTCTGTTTTGCTTTGGCGCATTATGTCGGGCCGGCGCCGGATGCCTTTCATGGCGCATCTTTGCCGGCAGCAGCTTGGAATCTTTTTGTTTCCACTTTTCTGAATACCGCCGGACAGACCGCCGGGCATCTGCTGCGGTTTGTCAACTTGGCGTTAATGGGCCTCGTAATGTGCGCGTTTGTCATTCGCACCAAAACCATTTGGCTGGCGGTCGGCGCGCACGCCGGCTGGGTCTGGATGATCAAATTGCATTCGGCCATTACCCAGTTTAATCCTGCCGCGCCCATTCCGTTTTGGCTGGGCAAGCGCAATGATTTTACCGATTCACTCTTGGCTGTCTTGGTTTTGGCTCTCCTGGCTGTGGGCGCCATGTGGCGGTGCGCCCGCAGGCAGAGTGCGCTGCGCCACGGCGGAATGCTCTGGCGTTTTGATCAGGCGGACGCCGGAAGATTGGCCGACTGGCTTGATCGTTATGGCCAGGCCGGCGCGGTCAGAGAGGGGCGTGTTTTGAAAGCATATCCGGGCTGCAAGGTGATTGCCTGTGGCGGGTTGGTTTTGAAAGTGCGCCGGCCGGTCGGTTTGGGGCAAATTGTGCGGTTTGCGCTGCGCCCTTCCCGCGCCTGCCGCGCATTCAGGTTGGCGGGAGCTTTTGCAAAATCAGAGCTTCAAACGCCGCATGCCGTCGCCTGTGCCATTGAGCGCCGCTGGGGCATCAAACGCGCCGATTGCATGCTTAGTGTCGAAATACAGAATGTGCAGCCGCTGGCGGAAGCGTTAAAGCAGGCGGAGCCTGGATTGCGCTGCCGTATTTTGGGAGCTTACGGCAAACTGATGGCGGATTTTCATTGCGCCGGTTATTCCAATCGCGATTTAAAACATGAAAATGTTTTATGCCTCATGGAAGAGCCATGGCGTGTTTGGGTGGTTGATCTCGACGGCGCGCGCCATAAAGTTTGGCTGACCCGCCGCCGCACGCGCCGCGATTTGCGGCGGGTTGGATTGTCCTTGCGCTCGCTGGGTTTGAATCAGCCCGAGGATACGGCGGCTTTTTTTGCGGCCTATAATGCTGTTGTTCCGCCGCGCTTGCGCCGCGCTTCTTTCCGATTGGAATAAATATTCTTGACCGGCCGCCGGAAGACATTACAATTTTGCTGCTTTTGCCGGATGGTGTAATGGTAGCACAGCAGACTCTGGATCTGTTTGTCTAGGTTCAAATCCTAGTCCGGCAGCCATTTGCCGCTTTTGACAACCCGCGCCGGCGGCGGTCGGCGTGGAACCCGGCGCTCCAAACGGTGTTGTCTGTTTCCCGTTTGGTCAAGACAAATAACGGTATGGGTTGCAGGGTAAAATATGAGTTTAAAGAAATGCGTCGGATTTTTTGTTTTTGGGGTTGTTCTAACGGCTATGCTTGGGTGGGGCGCCGAGTCGGTGCGGGTTGACGCGCCATCTTTTTATGATATCCCTTTGATCACCAACTCCACGCTCATTTTGCATCCGCGCTTTTATTATCTGAACAGGCATTTTGACACTCCCTGCACCCAGGAAAGCATGGCTTTGGGCGGTTGGGCGTTTTTTGAAAGCGGTGAGTGGTATGGCTTGGCGCTGGGGCTTGCGCCATATACCTCGCAGCGCCTTGCCGGATCGGAGAAGCATGACAACGCCTCTCTGCTCAAGTCCGGTCAGCACGGCTACACGGTCCTTGGGCAGGCCTATGCGCGCTGGCGCGGATGGGATTCCCAGGCGACGCTCTACCGCCAGACTCTGGAAACGCCGCTTTTAAACACATACGACGTCAGAATGACGCCGGTAACCTTCGAGGCCTATACTTTTGAAAACCGATCGCTGACCAACCTGGTCCTGACCCTTTCGCATGTTGAAAAAATCAAGCCTTGGACGGAAACTTCGTTCCTTAGTCTCAGCGATGCCGCCGGATACAGCAATACATCAGACGGCATTACCTTGGCTGGTGTAACCTGGACTTGCGACACGTTGAGCGTCCAGCTTTGGGAATATTACGCGCATAATATGGCGAACAGTCTCTATGCGCAGACTGATTTCAGAACCTCGGAGAGCGATTTGCTTGTCTGGTCGCTTTCCGCGCAAGGGCTGCTTCAGCGTGATGTAGGCGCGGCCTATGCCGGTGAATTCAGTGCCGGTATGGGCGGCATTCTTGGCGGGTTGGACTGGAAGGGCTTTGCGTTGACTTTGGGCGGCACCGTGGTTGATAATGGCGCGGATATTTTCAATCCGTGGGCATCCTATCCGGGCTATACGTCCTTGATTGAAGAGGATTGCAATGTCGCCGGCACGAAGGCCTGGGTTGTGGGCTTGGCTTATGATTTTGCCGCCATCGGAATTGATGGCGTCAGCGCTTTTATGAATCATTCCGAGGCCTGGACGCCGCAACTGGGATCAATTTCCTCTCCGGAACAGTTTGAAACGAATTTTACCGCAGACTACAAACCCGGCGGTTGGGGGCGCGGACTTGGCATTCGCGCGCGTTTGGCCTTTGTGCGCAATTCGCTGGCTTTAAACGGCGCGGATTATGAGGATTTTAGGTTGATCGTCAATTATGAATGCAAGGTTTTTTAAAAACCTGAAGGTGATGAGGAGGCTGCAATGCGAATCAAAAGAAGGTTGTTTGAGTTATGCGCGATGACCGTGGCGGTTTTTGGTCTGGTCGCCTGCAGGTCGGCGGAGGCATGCACGACTATTTTGGTCGGCAAAGATGCTACGGCCGACGGGTCGGTTATGGTGTCCCATTCCGATGATGGGCTTGGCGACGGACGTTTGATTTATGTTCCGGCCATGGATCACGAGCCGGGCGCTTTGCGGTCGGTTTTTTATTCGCATTGCGCCTTGGGTTTTATGCCGCAATGGGGCGCCACGGAGAGTCATCGGATTGTAACTACGGCACGCGGGCCGGGCTATAACACCCCGGATGATCCTGCCTGTGTGCCGCTGGGCGCGATTCCGCAGGTGGCGCATACTTATGCCTATTTTGACGCCAACTATGGCATCATGAATGAACACCAGTTGTCCATCGGCGAATGCACGGACTTGGCGAAAGTTCATCCGCTGCCCGAACCAGGCAAGCGTATTTTTTATTCCGCCGAGCTTTCGCGGGTGGCCTTGGAACGTTGCAAGACGGCGCGCGCGGCTGTTCTGTTGATGGGCGAACTGATCGAGAAATACGGCTATTATGGAACCGGCGAAACCCTCCTTGTGGCTGATCCGCAGGAAGGCTGGGTCATGGAAATGTGCGGTTACGACATGGACGGCGCCGATGGCGTCTGGGTTGCCCAGCGTGTGCCGGATGACGGTTTTTTTGTTGCCGCCAATCAGTTCCGTATTCGCGAGATCCGTGAGCAGTCGGCCGACATGCTTTATTCCAGTAATATTTTTGCTGTTGCGGAACAGAAGGGCTGGTGGAAACCAGAATCCGGGGCGCTTGATTGGACGTCGGTTTTCGGCGCCGGCGAATTTCATCACCCTTATTATTCGCTGCGCCGCGTCTGGCGCGCTCAATCGCTTGTTGCGCCGTCTTTAAATCTGCCGGCGTGGGTCGAGGGTCCGTTCACCCGCGCATATCCGTTTGCCTTGCAGCCGGATCAAAAGCTGACCGTTGCCGATATTTTCCGCATTCATCGCGATAATTACGAAGGCACGGAATTTGATTTAACTGTTGGACTGGCCGCCGGTCCGTTTGGATGCCCCAACCGTTTTGAGGGTCAGGCTGAAGCTGTGGCCGACAAGGAAGGGCGCTTAACGCCGCTCAAGGGTGAATTTGAACGACCCTTAAATATCTATCGTTGTGTTTATGCTTATGTCAATCAATCGCGCAGCGCTCTGCCTGATGCCATCGGCGGCCTGACCTGGTTCGGACCGGATCGGCCGGCGACGGCGGCGCTGATGCCCTTTTATGCCGGTATCACCAATTTGCCGCAATCCTTGCAAACGGCCGATTTGCTGGCGTTTAACCGCCGAAGCATGTGGACGGCCTTTAATTTCGTGGCCAACTATGCCATGCTCAAATATTCTTTCATGATCAAAGATATCTGCGCCGTGCGCGATGATTTTGAAGCGCAGGCGTTCGGCACGCAAAGCGAGCGGGAAACCAAAGCTCTTGCTCTTTGGAACAAGGGCGATGAGTCCGGCGCGCGCGCTTTGCTGACGGATTACTGTTCCGCAAACGCCGAAGCGGTGCTTGCCGCCTGGTGGAAGCTGGCCGAAAAACTTTATCTGCAATATAACGACGGCTATCTGAATACCAGCGCCGGCATTGCGCAGGCGGTTTTTTATCCTGCCTGGTGGCTCAAGGAAGTGGGTTATGAAAAAGGGCCGACCAGTTATGCCAAGCCTGCGGCAGGCAATTGATGGCCGGCGCGCCGGTTCTTATTCCGCATGTTGATCGGCTGCCTGGCTGCGGGCGGCGTAGCGGGTCATGGCCGGGCTCAGAATCCGCAACATGCCC
>CAZMFH010000002.1:0-2629 GCA_964565485.1 uncultured Verrucomicrobiota bacterium
ACAAATTTTCCCTTGCCAGCAAATTATTGACAACAACCAACAATCAACACCACACTACTATACTATAAGGAGCCAAACGTAACATTGGTGATTGCAGCGCCGGCGCAAGCGTTCAGCACATCAATCACGCGATCATAGCTGGCCGAATCTTCAGCCTGAACGGTGATCATCGGCCTGTTTTTGGCCGCCTCGCTGGCCAGCCGGTAACGGACAAGCGTCTTGACCAACTCAGGCATTTCCTTGCCTGCAAAAAGCCTACCGTTCAAAACCACCTCTCCACGCGTCTGCACTTCTATAACCTGTTCATCGGGCATCTCCAATGCAGCGCCCTGCTCCATCGTCCCCGGCAACGTAATGCCAAGATCAGACTCTTTGCGTCCCAGAGTTGCGGAAATCATAAAAAAAATCAGCAGCAGAAAGACGGCATCAATCATGGGCGTCATGTCAATCTTCGGCTCTTCCGTTGCAATGGATTTTCTAATACGCACAATTACTCCGCTAAAGACTCGCCATCCTGTACATAGGCGCCAAAAATAACATCCTGCACGCCGGCATTGGCACAAGCCGCCATGGCCCGGCGCACCAACCCGAAATTAACATGCCGATCAGCCCGCACATAAAGCCGCAAGTCAGGCTGGGTTTTTAGTTGCTTCTCAATAACCCTTTGCAATTCATCGTCGGACATCAGCGTACCATATACCACAAAAGGTTTTGACTCCGAAGCCACCTGGCCATCTTTGGCAGGCATGCCGGCCGGCAACACATTAACCGTCCCGCGATTGCTCGGATCCTTCTGCTCGGCGGCATTGGAAGCAACCGGCAAACTAACTTCAGCGGTCTTGTCCACCTTGGTCATGGTCGCCGCACACATAAAGAAAATCAGCAGCAGAAAGACGCAATCAATCATGGGCGTCATGTCAATCTTCGGCTCATCGGCGGAAGCTGTCTTGGAAATCCGCATGCAAATACCCTCAGCAAAACAATCAAGCCAACCATCCCGCCCTCAGCGCGGCGCAAATGGCCGGACTAAACACGCTTAAACTCACGCTTCCGGAATGGATTCCGGCACCGTTACAGAATCAAGAATTTCCTCGAAATGATACTCCGCATCCTTGATGACCGTGCCAAGAACATTTCTGAACATAAAATAGGCAATCATGGCCGGCAAAGCGACAATCAATCCGGTCGCCGTGGTAATAAGCGCCTCCCCGATATTCGTGGCCAACAACTCCGGCTTGCCCATGCCGCCCGCGCCGATTTTGTCAAAAGCGCCAATCATGCCGCTGATCGTGCCCAAGAGCCCCCACATGGGCGCCATGCCGGTGATAAGCGAAAGAAAATTAATCCAGAACGCATAATTGGCTTCTTCGCGCCCGGCGGCCTCACTAATGGCCACCTCCGCCTTGGCGCGTGAGCCCTCCGGATCATCCGGGCGGATTTTATTCAAACCGGCCACAAGCACCCGCGCAAAAAAAGAATCGGAAGTGGAAGCCAGATTTAAAACCTGCTGTAAATCGTCGGTTTTGGCCGCCGATTTAATTTGAGCGATCAAACCGGCAGGCAGCATTTGCCTCCGATTGACTCTTTGAAAATTAAGCGCCGTAAAGGCAACCACCCCAAACGAGCAAATTCCCAGCGGCCACATCGCCCAACCGCCCAGTTTGATCGTATCCCAAAGCGTCCTCTTTTTTTCCAGTTTGACCGCATCTGCGGCAGCCTGCGCCGGCGCACCTTCAACCGACTGAGCCACCCCAATCATGCCGGCGCCGGTCAACAAAAATATCAAAAGAACGAAAATGGAAAGACGTTTAATCATGGCTTTTTGATTTCCTTTTTTGCTTCACTTCCTGCTGTTTGATTTGTCGCGCCACGCTGAGCCGCCTCGGCGAGATATGCCGCAACAATCTGGTTCATATCTTCCTTGACATCAATAAAAGTTTTCCAGTAATTTGCCATTTCCCGGCCCTCGGTCAAGCCATTTTTCATGATCAATTCCAGGCGTTGGCGCGCGATCATGCCCCAGTCGGTATTTTCAAAAAGGCGGGCAACCTCGTAATAAACATCGCGAGCCTGGAACATCTCGTTCAGCTCGTAGTAACAATGCGCGGAAAGCAACAAGGCATCCGGGAAAGTGTTCATATCCTTGGTTCGAAAGAGCAACGATTTAACAACCGCCTCCAAAGCTTCCAAACAATCGTTTTGCCGGTAAAACACATTGGCTTGAACCAACCAATAGAGCCCGTAATATTCATCTTCGCTATCCTCGCAAACCGGCAATTTATTCAGCAACTGCGCCGCATCATCGGCTTTACCCATCATAGCCAGACATTGCACAGCCCTGAGCTGCGCCGGTTCTACTCCTTCAAACCAAGGCAAAGCGCCTAATTTGCGAAAAATATTCAATGATTTTGCGTAAAAATCATAAGCTTTCCGGGTTTGTTCGTCTGCCTGTTGCGCGACAACACCGGCCTTGTATAAATAACCGGCCGCCTCCATTGCGGGCTGCGCCGCATTGTTGCTCGGAAAATCCATAAAAGGCATAACCGGCGCAATGGCTTTCAAAATCAAACCGGCGGCCTCAGCCCAATGCCGTTCATTCGCCAGCCTGAAGACCTCGAACTCATCATAT
>CAZMFH010000002.1:2639-10115 GCA_964565485.1 uncultured Verrucomicrobiota bacterium
GAGCAGCCCGGCGCCGGCCTTCATGGAGTCGAGCTGAGCCTTGCCTATCATGCCGACATCAATCCCGGCATAGCCCTCCGTCGTCGAACCAGGCAGGCGGTATTGAATGCTATTGCCTTCACGCCCAATCAACTCCACCACACGTCCGACAGTCTCGCTGCCGGCAAAAAGCTGCGCTTTTACCACAGCAACCCGCGCCGTGGAAGCCGGCCGCGCCGACGCCGGCGCCTGAACTTGCGCCAGCACCATGACAGGCAGACACCACAACCATACCGACGCCATCACAAATAAGATGCACGGTAAATTCATTCTGCAACCTGCTTTTTAAAGTTTGCCAACAACTGCCGCGCCTCTTCCAACTCCGGGGTGGCTTGCAATTCCGGCTGCGCGATCATCTCTTCAAGCACCTCAACCGCTTTTTGCCTTTCGAACAAGCGGTCAAGGCATTGCGCCCGGCGCAGATAGGCCCGGGCCGCCCAATCAGAATGCCCGCTATACAAGACATAAAGACGCTCATAAAAAGCGGAAGCTTCTTTGTATTTTTTTTGCGCGGATAAAACCTCGGCGCGCCCGAAAATAGCGGCCGGCCACATTTTCTTCCACTCCCGGTACTCGGTGATTTCGCGGTAAGCCAGATCAGCCTCCTGGTAATCTTTTTGCCGTAAATATATTTCGCCCAGCAATAAACGCGCCTCGCCCGACTCCATGCTGGCCACAAACATATCGCGCACCACGGAAAGCTGAAGGAGAGCTTCCTGATCGTCTTGGCGCTGAAGCGCATCGCGGGCAATAAACATGCGCGCATTGAGCGCATAATCGGTTTCGGCAAAATCAGCAACAAGCTTGTGCGCGGCGCGAATGGCCAAATCGCGATTGCCGGCCTTGAGCGCTTCCTCTTCGATCAGGTCAAGAATACCGGCGCTGGCCGGCTCGATATTTGCCTCCTGCAGGATGGCGCGCGTCAGATCGGCGCGCGCCGCTTCATCGGCGGAAGGATCGTAACGCAAAATGCGCGCAATGCGCAAGGCAAGCGTCCGTTCGTTGGCCGCCATAGCTTGTTTGTACAATTCAAGCATCTCGCGCCACCCCTTCTGGGCAACCTCGGAAGGCGCCGAGCGACTGCGCCCAACCCATTCTTCGAGAATAAGATCTATCCCCAATTCAAGCCGATCTTTGCCGAATTGCTCGATTGCGCGCTGATAATATGCCAAAGCATCGGCCGGCTGGTCTTTCTGCCATAAAGCGTTGCCGACCCAATAAATTGCCATCGGAATATTGGAGCCTTCACGATTACGCTGGATATAGTCCTCGAAATGCTTGATGGCTGCGTCATAATTCTTCAGTTCAAGCATGATTTCGCCACAACGAAACATGGCATAATTATAAAGTTCAATGTTAATGTTCGGATCATCGGCCACTTTCCGATAGCGCTCCACCGCCTGGGGCAGCCTGGCCAACGCGCCGGCAATATCCCCCAAATTAAGATAAGCCTCGCCGCGCAATTTACTTGCGGGATAACGTTCCAGAAAGACCAGAAATTTCGGTTCCGCCTTTTTGAATAGGCTGAGGCCAAAATCACAAGCGGCGCTGCGGAAACAAGCATCCTCGGCATATTGAGCATCCGGATATTCCGTAACAATCCGATTAAAATAAGGCTCCGCTTCCTCATATTTGCGGTCAAACATATTGGCCATGCCCAGCCAATAGGTGGCGTCCACAAAACGGTCGTTCTCGGGATACTTGCCGTTCAGATCCAGCATCCACTTGATGGAATCCTCAAATTGTTCCTCCATGAAATAGGCATAACCTATCAGAAACATGCATTCGGCCACATAAGGATGTTGCGGCATGACAACCAGCGCATTGGTCAACGTGCCAATCGCACCGGTCCAATCCTGCAACGAGGCGCGAATCTGGCCGCAGTTCAGGGAAACATCGCCATAATGCTCATCGCCCGGGTAGTTCTCCATATATTCCTCGCCTATTTCCAGAGCCCGCTCAACCGGCTGAACTTGAGCCGCGCTGGAAAAGGCCAGGTAGAGACATTCTTCCGCATTATTGGTCGCACCCGGGTCCTGATAGATATGATAGAAGATATCACGCGCCTCACGATGCCGGTTCACGCTTTGGTAACAACGCCCAATCCGGTAAATCAATTCCGAGCCATAATCGCCGAGGTTTTCAATAAGTTCAATTTCCTGCTCCACTTCTCCCAAACTCTCCTGCGCGCCAAGCAATTCGCGCATTTTATCTTTCATCTTGCGTAGAGACTCAATTCGCCGCAACAACGTCTCGCGATATGCGAGGCAATTTTCCTGCAAAATATGCCGCGGATAAACCATCCGGTATATCCACAAGGCAGCGCGGCATTTTTCGTCGGCAAAAAGCTCATCGCCGGTTTCCATGGCGGTGATGTTGAGATAGACGCTGCGCGACGCATAGGAACGCGGATGCAGCAAATACCCGTTCATTTTATAGGCTTTATCCAAGTCCCTGTTTTTCAAATAACTTGCCACCAACAGCGAAGCCGCCCAGTTGCGGCGCATAAAATCGGGCGCCATAACAACAATCTGTTCCAGAAAAAGGCTTGCTTCTTTCCATTTTTCCTCATAAAGGTTGCACTTGGCCATCGAACAAAAAACATCCGTTTTCCAATCCAAACTCAAGCCGGAGCCATGAACCTTCAAAGCCTCGGCATAAGCCTTAAGCGCTTCCGCATTGGCGCCCTGAAAACGCAACGCATCAGCCCGATAAATCGAAGCGTCCTTCAGCCGCAGACCCTGCCGGTATTTCTTAATGTATTCGTTAAACGCGCCAACAGCATCGGCAAAATTACCCGTGAGAAAATTGCACATGCCAAGATTAAAATAGACCATTTCCAATCCGGAAACAACTGCGGGGGTTTTGCTGTCGCCCAACATCTGAATCAAGGCTGAAAGCGCCGGAATAGCCGCCTCATAATCGCCCTGATCCAAAGCCACGCCGGCTTTCATGTGCAATTCCTTGGGCGTATCCTGGGCCATGACGACCGCAGGAATCAAAAAGGCCGCCAGCACAACCGCCAAGCACAACCACGGCCTGCTGCAAACCAGCTTGTTTTGTTTAAATGCAAACATAATTTTACAATTGAATTAAATCATGTTTCCGGCAAATATTACTTATCATCCTCAAAACCGATATCCGTGTCCGGCGCGCTGGAACCAATTTCGACAATATGCTCCGCGCCGTATTTCCCGCGCGCATCCGTATCAACTTTCCAAACCAATTGCTTGTCACGATAAGCCTTGATTGTCATGCGCTCGACGGTCGCCGGCGCATTTGTCACAACCTGATAATTGCCGGCCAGATCACAGGCCGGCATATTTTCCAACCGCACAAAAAAACTGACATAACAATCAATATTGCGCGCCATCTTGATATTGCGCTGGCGGGCGGTGAATTTGCCGGCATTGATGAATTTCTCCTCCCACCCGCCATCCGCCTTCAGCAAACTCAATGTCCGCTGCAAAACGCAATCAAAAACAATTTGATCATACACTGCGCTCTCATTTGGCATGAAACGCACCGTAAAAATCTGCTGTCCGTCTTTGGGCGGATCGGGACGAATCTCTATCTCCCGAATCGCATCGGCAGCGCAAACAGCCAGCACAACCGCACAGAACAACACACCCAGCCCGATATATTTTTTGCTTGCCATACGTATAAATCTCACTTGGCTTTGCCGGACACACTCTTAAATCGCGCGGCAGACGGATATTTGACATTTTTTTTATCCGTGCCATCCGATTTGGCGCGACCGCCGACGCGCCGGTAATTACCCTTGAAATATTTGGCCAGTCCTTTCAGAAAATCATTGCCCTCATCGTCAATGCAATAACCGATGCAATGAATAACCGGCGCCTTTTTGCCGCCTTTTTTTTCGTAAAGCTCCTTGTAAAGCACCGTGAAATGCTCGATAAAATCATTGAGCGTCCACCAAAGCAGATGATCCGGCGGCACCGGCCTCGGCGTCAGCGCCGGCAAATTGCCATGATGCCAAACACGGCGTGTAGCATAATGTCCTTCGCGCGCCGCCTGGCCTTCCTTGCGTTTGGTGCCGGGCACCCAGACCTTTTTGTCAGTATAGTTGCCGCGCGTTTCCGCGTAGGCAATCGCCTTTTCGCGCGCCTTGAGAGTGGCTGCATTTTCGCGTTCCCACTGCATCACTCTTTCGTCCCACGCCTCTTTTTGCTGTTCAGTCAACTCTTTTTTGACCTGCGGCAACCCGTCGCTGATCACTAAAATCGTGTCGGCGCCCTGCATAAAGGCGCCGGTCAACGCCAGATCCAAGCGTGTAGTGCCTCCGTAAGCGCGCAACCCAAGCGCGCTCGGCTGCAAGTTACCGGTCGCCAAGCCATAATTGTTTTTACTATTGAAAGGCGAGATCCATTTTTTCACCTGCCGTTTGTTCTCGGCGCTGGCAACAATCAAATTGGTTGAATAAGCGCTCGCCGCATCGGCAAACACAATCACATTAAAAAGCGCCTGCTCGGCCAGCGCATCAATCACTTCCCCTATTTTATCCTTCACGCGCTGATAACCCTTTTCACCATCGCGAATATCCTCCACCATGCTCTCAGAAACATCCAGCAGAATAACCACACGATCGGCCCGCCCCTTGATGCCAAAAAAATTATACTCCGAAACTCCCGTTCCAAAACCACCCAACCCATAGCCCATTCCCAAGCCAACCCCCATGCCGACGCCGCTCACCGTCGAAAACTTGGGCGCAAAACTCGTTTTAACCGACTTGGAATCAACCTTGATCTCAGGCAGGGCAAACGATGAACTCTTTGTCGCCACCAAACGCGGCGTCATTGAAGGACGGCTGGAACTGCGCTGGCGTTTCTGCACCTTGACTTTGTGCTCGAGTTTGCGCGGCTCAAAAGATTTCATCGGCGGCGGTTGGCCGACAAAATTGGTTTCGCGATTATAAAAAGCACGGCTGATAATAATGGTCCCTGCCGCCAACAATAACAAGAGATGGAAAGCAACCGCAATATAAAAACTGCGGCGGGCGCTCTTGCGCAACGAATAAACAGGTCTTTTTAAATTAGGCAACTCCAGCCGTTTGACGCCACCCGGCCTGGCGGCGCGCCGGACACCAGGCGTTGATTTTACGTTCTCTTGCTTGATTGCGGCGGCTTGCGCTTCGGCCTTTTTTTCCGCCACAGCCGTGGCAGTTGCATGACGCGACGACTGGACTTCGGCGCGCTCCAGACTGATTACATCCCGAAGCGCCTCATCCCACTTCTGGTAACGTTGCGCCGGGTCGCACGCCATCATTTTGGCGATTAATCGCGCCGCGCCAATGGTAAGCCCCGGACTTGTTACCGGTTTGCCGTTAAGCAGCGCCTCGACTTGGAGCGCCCGGCTCCGCGCAGCTTCCTCATACGCGCCAGCGGGCAATTCGCCGGTCAACGCGCATAAAAGCACCGCGCCAAGCGCATAAATATCAGAGCGGCAATTTGGCCCACTTTGGTCGGCAAGCAATTCCGGCGCAAGATAATACGCATAGACAAGCTGTTTTTCATCCGCGCCCCTGCGAACAGACGGAAGAATCTGAGCCAGCCCCAAACCATCCAATCTGATTGAGCCGTCTTCAGCAACAATTATGCTGGCCGGACTGAGACAACCATGCGTCAGCCTGAACTTGCTCCAGGCATACCCAAGCGCATCAGCCGCAAAATGAAGAATAATCTGGGCATTGGCCTCCGATAAATTCCCCGATCGCTCAAGCCAAGTCTGCAGGCTGTAACCAGGCACATGCTCGGAAACAACATACCACCAGCCGGTTGCCTGAATCCGGCCGAAGCCGAGCGCCTTAACAATATTCTCATGCCTAAGGCGGCAAGCAAGCTCAAGATCAGCCTGCAAACGCTCAGGATTGGCAGGCTGCTTCGCAAAAACCCTGACGGTAACCGGCATACCGGAAGCTATTTGGCGCGCTTTCCAAATCAAACATCCGTCCCCGCGACCAAGCGGCTCAAATGCGTCATAGCCCTCAATCACCGGCAGATCAGCTTCATTATTATTGCCGGAATTTTGTTTGGGATCCATGCAATAACCTTTATTACGTCAAAACGACGTTGCACCAAAACTTATGGTTTTTTTCTACCAGCAAACAGCGCCATGGCCACTTCCGGGCATGTAAAAGGCGAATCGTATTTTGTGCAATTAATGCAACCCATATAGAGCTTGTGCATTAATGTCTCTTTGGACACCTCGGCAAATCCAAAGCGCCGGAAAAAATCAGGCGTGAACGTCAAAACCACAATTTGGGCCGGCTGAAACTTTTTAACACGCGCAATAGTCGCCTTCACCAAAGCAGAACCAACCCCGCATCCTTGGTATGGCCTGCTTACCGATACGGACTTGATTTCAATGGAAGGATTGGTTGCCCGGCTGATTTCCGGAAGGATCTGCCAGGCCGCCACTCCTGCCACAGCGCCCTTGTGTTCGCAAACCAGAAAACGGTCAATATTTTGCAAAATATCGCTGATGGCTCTCGGCAACACCTCGCGCGGATGTTCCTTGATAACATGATAGATCGCGCCGGCATCCTTAAACTCGGCATTACGAATCTTGAAAGCGCCTCTCATGCAAAATCTCGCCTCGTCAATCAAACCAAGAATTACAAACGATCCCACCAACGGCATAGAACTGTTTAAAAGTATATCAAATCCCGACAAAGGTCAAAATTTTATTTCCGATTTTTTAGGATAGCTTTTGGCCTGTCGCTTTTGGCCTTGTTTTGTCGCATATTTCCCTGTAGAGTCCATTTTAAAACTTATGTTTTGAAATATCTTTTTGTTTGAGCCGTTCCGGCATTCTGATGGCCAGGCGGTTGGTTGACAAAAACGTGTTTTATGGAATATTTGCGCAATATCTTGGGATACAGGGACTTGCTTTGGAATCTGGTGGCGCGCGACTTGAAAATCCGTTACCGCGGTTCGTTGCTTGGTTTTCTCTGGACTGTTCTAACCCCGCTTTTCATGGCGGTGATTTATATTTTCTTTTTGCGCCTGCTGGCGGGGCGCGGAATTGCCTCAAGTTATGCTGATATCATTATCGGCGTTTTTGCCTGGCAGTTTACGGTGCAATGCGTCAACGCCGGCACAAACTGCATTACCGGCAATGCATCGCTTGTTAAAAAAGTCTATTTTCCGCGCGTTATCCTGCCGCTTTCGGTTTGTCTTTCGGCTTTGATCAATTTTCTCTTGATGCTTGTCGTGCAATGGGCTTTGGTGGCCGCGCTGCTTTGCATGCAGGGCTCATTCCTTCAGGCAACCACTTGCTGGACACCGGCGCTGAGTTTGTATCATCTGATGTTCAATGTGGCGCTGGCTTTTCTGGTTGCCGCCGCCAACGTTTATTTCCGCGACACTCAGCATATCGTCAACCTTTTGTTAAGCGCTTGGTTCTTTATGAGTCCGG
>CAZMFH010000002.1:10125-30811 GCA_964565485.1 uncultured Verrucomicrobiota bacterium
TGGTCGCGGCGGCGCATCCCTGGATCGGACGGCTTTATCTTTTGAATCCGATGACCGTTCTTATTACAGCCTATCGCGCCATGCAGTTGCCGGAAACTGTCTTCCCCTGGTCGGCGGCAAGCGTGATCGGATGGTTGATTCCAATTGTTTTGCTGGTTGCGGCTTATGCGCTTTTCCAGCGTGCGCAACGTTATTTCTCCGATTTGCTATGAATGCAATTGAAGCTGACAAATTGGGCAAGTGGTTCGCGCGCCAGGGCGTGGGCGCGCCGACTTTGCTGGGCGCTTTTCCGCAATGGCTGCGCCGCGCGAAGCCGGACGGGTTTTGGGCTCTGCGCGATGTGTCGTTCAATATTGCGCGCGGACAGACTGTCGGCGTAATCGGACCCAACGGATCGGGCAAGAGTTCGCTTTTGGGATTAATCGCGCGCACGATGACGCCCACAACAGGCTCATTGCGGACAAGCGGGCGCATTTCATCGCTGCTCGAATTAGGGGCGGGATTTCATCCCGATCTTTCGGGACGCGAGAATATTTTTCTGAATGCCGCCATTCTGGGGATTGCCCGCGAGGATGTGCGCCGCCGTTTTGATCATATCGTTGATTTTGCCGGATTGCGCGAATTCATTGATATGCCGGTCAAGCACTATTCCAGCGGCATGTATGTGCGGCTGGCTTTTTCCGTGGCTGTTGAAATGAATCCGGATATTCTGCTTATTGACGAAGTGTTGGCCGTCGGCGATGTGGCCTTCCAAATGAAATGTCTTGATCGCATCCGCCGATTTCAGGAACTGGGCAAAACAATTCTTTTCGTTTCGCATGCGCTGGAAACAGTCGAGGAGTTTTGCGCGCAGGTGCTCCTGATTCACGAGGGACGTTTGATCATGCAGGGCGCGCCGGATCAGGTGGTTTTCGCCTATCTTAAAAATTACATGGTGCGGCTGGGAATGCTCAATGTGGAGGAACACGGCACGCGCGAAATTGAAATGCGCTCCGTGCGGCTGCTCGACGAACACGGCGCAGAAACCGTAACCTTCCATACGGGCGCAACCATGACGGTTGAAATCAACTATCATGCCCAAAGACGCATTGAACGGCCGGTCTTTGGATTCAACATCAAAACCGGCAACGGTTTTTATGTTTTCGGTTCGAATACGCAGATTGCGCAATACGACCTTCCTGCGGCGGAAGGCAACGGCACGGTGCGCCTGCATATTCGTCCGCTGACTCTCAAGCAGGGGCGCTTTTTTCTTTCACTTTCGGTCCATTCCTGGGATCATGCCGTCCAATATCACCGGCAGGAGGATCTGCATCCGTTTATGGTCAGGGATTTGAGCGGCGATAAAGGTGTCTTGCAGTTGCATTGCGCGTGGGAGCATTGTGCGCGGTCATGAAAATAACAATTGCCGGAAAAGAGCGCGGCGGTGATATCGGCGCAGAAATTAAACGTCGGGCGCAGATCACGGCAAATTTGCCGGCCAACCAGCGTCCGGCCGTGTTTGCGCCGGAAATAGGGGCATTGTCTTTGCGCGCGGCGCAGTCCGATGCCGACTATCTCGAACGCCTGGTCGGCCTGCTGCGTTGCCGCTCTGCCTACGATACGCTCGATTTCGACATGCCGGTGCGGCCGGGCCGGGTCGGTCGCCTGATGCGGCCTCTGCGCAAGATGCTTTGGAAGCTGTTGCGTTACCAGCATGATCGGATCGCCTTCCGACAGAATATGATCAATGGTTTTCTGGTCGGCGCGCTGGAGTTTGAAGTTGCCGAACGCCGGCGGGAGACGGATGAACTGCGGCAACGTCTGGAGCGTCTTGAAAAAACAGAGCGGAAATCGGGGTCATGAATATTCACCAGATCCTGGCCGGATTCGCCGATGGCGACGCAATTTCGCATGAGGCGCTGGAAATGCGCGCCGTCTTCCGAAGCTGGGGTTATGCTTCGGCAATATACGCTGACCTCCGGCATGTCGCGCCGTCCCTGCGCGGCGAATGCCTGCCGCTATCCGAATATTCCGGCGCAAAATCCGATTTGTGCCTCCACCATTACGGCATAGCTTCGCCGGCAGCGGAATTGTTCATGGCCGGTAACGCGCGCAAGGTGCTGGTTTATCATAACATCACGCCATCCGAATATTTTACGGGATTTGACGACCGGATTGCCGCCGCACTGCGCACGGCGCGCGCCGGCTTGCCGGAAATCGCGCGTTGTGCGGATGCGGTTTGGACGGTCTCGCAATTTAACGCCGCTGAATTGCGCGCAGCAGGCGCGCGCGCGGTCAAGGTGTTTCCGCTGATTTTTAAACCGTCCTCCGGCGCGCAAACGCCTGAGCCGCTGATTCTGCAAAAATTTTCCGGGCAGCTTCAAAACATACTGTTTGTCGGGCGCATTGCGCCCAATAAGCGCCTGGAAGATTTGATCGAAGCTTTTGCCTGGTTTAATAAAACGATCAATCCGTTCAGCCGGCTGCTGTTAGTCGGTTCGCCGCGCAGCGCTCCGCGTTATTACACGATGCTGCGCATGCTGGCGGGCGATTTGGACCTGCCGAACGTGTGTTTCGAGGGGTTTGCTTCGCCATCCGGATTGGAAGCCTATTACCGCGTGGCTGATGTTTATGTTTCACCAAGCGCGCATGAGGGCTATTGTCTGCCGCTTTTGGAGGCCATGTGCCACAACCTGCCGGTGGTGGCGCGCGCAGTCGGCGGAGTGCCGGAGACCATGGCCGGCGCGGGGGCGCTTTATGACGAACTGGCTCCGGCGGAACTGGCCGCGCTGATTGAGCGCGTTTTGAACGAAACACCGTTGCGCGCGGAAATTCTGAACTCGCAGCGCCTGCGTATGGAACACGCTGCGCAACGCGATATCGGCGCGGAACTGCGCGCGCTGTTGCATGAATTCCTGTGTTGATGTTTGGGCCGGATTTATGTATGAATCTGAATCACCATCCCTTTGATTGCCGCCGCGTTTCCGGCGGAACAGGCGGCAGCGCGCGCTTGTTGTTGCTGCTGCTTGCATGGGGATTGAGTTTTTTATTTACAGGGTGCCGCCCCAGGCCGGCGCATGTTGCCTGGACACCGTTGGAAATCGGCGCGCTAAGCGGCACAAACGCCCTGCAAGAAGCGCGTAATCTGGTGGCGCTGGGGCTTCGCGATTCCGGAACGCCAGGCGCGCAGCGCGCCGCCGCCCACATTCTTGAGCGTTTACAGCAAATCGGACTGGCGGCAGAAATTGACGCATTCAACGATGAAACCCACGACGGACCAATCTCCTTCTGGAATGTTACCGCCGCCCTGCCCGCTGCTGTGGCGCAGCCGGAAGAGGCGCCCTGGATTTTTCTCGGCTCGCATTTCGACACCAAGTCCGGCATCGGCGGCGGGTTCGAGGGCGCCAATGATTCGGCTTCCAGCACCGGTTTGTTGCTCGAATTGGCGCGCGTTTTGCACGCCGGCGGTCCGCAACCGTTCAATATCGGCCTGCTTTTTTTCGACGGCGAGGAATGCCGCCGCCAGTATGGCGCCAACGACGGTTTGCACGGCAGCCGCCGGGCGGCGCGCGCGTTAAAAATGAATCGCCGCGCCAATCAAGTGCGCGCCGTGCTGGTTTTGGATATGATCGGCGACAAGGATCTCACCGTTACTGTGCCGCGCAATTGTACGCCGGAACTTTCGGCGATGGTTTTTGCCGCCGCCAAGGCGGAGGGGGCGCGCGACAAATTTGCGCTTGCGCCAGGCGCCATTCTGGATGACCACCAGCCGTTTCTGGAGCTCGGCATGCCGGCGGCGCTGTTGATTGATTTTGAATACGGCTCGGCGCCCGGCCGCAATGATTACTGGCATACGCCGCATGATACGATGGATAAATTGAGCGCCGCCAGCCTGGAACTGGTCGGACGAGTTGTGCTGCGGATGTTGAACGCATTCAGCCTGAATGACTTCCAAAACAGCAAAGCGCATTGACTTTTAACCGGCATCTGCATAAAGTATCATTATGAAAAAAACAAAACGACTGGGCATCCTGACTGGCGGCGGCGATTGTCCCGGACTTAATGCCGTGATACGGGCGGTGGCCAAGTCGGCCATGAACGAAGGAGGCTTCGAAATAATCGGCGTGGAAGACGGGTTTGAAGGACTCGTTGAAGGCCGCATGCGCCATCTGCGCAATCAGGATGTTTCCGGCATTCTGACCACCGGCGGAACCATCCTGGGCACTTCCAACAAAGGCGATCCATGGCATTATCCGGTCAAACAACCGGACGGCAGCATTGCGATTGAGGATACTTCCCGCAAGGCCATTGAGCATTACCATCAATGGGAGCTGGATGCCCTGGTAACAGTCGGCGGCGACGGAACCATGACGATTTCCAGCAAACTGATGCAGATGGGCGCCAACATAGTCGGGGTGCCGAAAACCATTGATAATGACCTTGCAAGCACTGACATGACCTTCGGACACGATTCGGCGGTTTATGTCGCCACGGAAGCCATTGACCGTCTGCACACAACCGCATCCTCTCATCATCGGGCAATGATCATCGAAGTCATGGGGCGCTATGCCGGATGGATTGCGCTTTCCGCCGGACTCGCCGGCGGGGCGGACGTCATCCTGCTCCCGGAAATCGCATTTAAATGGGAACATATTTTCCACAAAATCGTCGAGCGCAGCCGACACGGCAAACGTTTCAGCATCATCTGCGTGGCGGAAGGCGCGCGCTGCCCTGATTGCGGCGAAATTGTCAAAGCTTATGATAAAAAACGCACTGACGCCAAACAATTGGGCGGCATCGGAGAATATGTCGGCAAAAAGATTCTGGATGAAACCGACCTGGAGACGCGTGTTACCGTGCTGGGCCACTTGCAGCGCGGCGGCTCGCCGACGCCGTTCGACCGCATTCTGGCGACAGGCTTTGGAGTTGCCGCAGCCAGGCTCGTCATCAACGGCAAATTCGGGCGCATGGTGGCGCTGCACGGCAACAGAGTGGAATCGGTGCCAATCGAGGAAGCAATTGCACATTTAAAGCTCGTAACACCGGAAACACAAAAGCTGCTGGCAGCACGTTCCGTCGGCACAAGTTTCGGCGACATGTAAACCACTGATGAGTTTCCGTCGGCATGTGTTACCTTCCTGATTTTTTGCGTAAGATACTTTAGAACTGGATCCGGGTTGAAAACAAACCGCCAGCAAAACAACAAAAGGAGCGTCATGCATCGAAAAAACGTCCGCATTCAAACAGTGTTCTTGGCAATTATCCTGACAATCGCATGCCGAATACAGGCCTATGAATATGCCAAGCTCGTTCCTGCGGCAGATATCCGGCTTACGATCTCCGATATCGCCGGGATAACCAATGCCGTCAAGGAGACGCCGATCGGACGTTGTTGGCAGGACCCGGAAATGCAGGCTTTCCTGGGCAACCCGGACATATCGGAGTCCCTCGGCGCATTAATGCGCGGAACCAATGCCGTTAACGAACAAAAAACGCGTTTGGAAGCCGAACAATGGCGCATGCTGAAAGGCGCATTCGTCATGGCCATAAATCTGCCCGAAACCGGCGCGAAAGCCTTTCCGGCAATTTATCTGGCGGCCAGGCTTTCGGAGGAAGACTACCGCAAATCGCAGGAACTCGACCGGCAAATTGCCGAACTGGATGAACAAAAAACCAAAATCTCGCGCGAAATTTTCCAGGATCAGGAACTGGTCATGATCGTCCAGGCAGACCGTGACGGCCAAGAGATCAAAACCTGGCAAACCTGGCTGCATGACACACTGATAGTTTCTTCCAGCAAGGAATGGGTGGAACAGACTGTCGCGCGCATCAAACGCGAAGGGCCGCCTGCCGCCCCAAAAAACGCAACGCCAAAAATAGACCTGTCAATCTCCGGCGAGATGATCAGAACAAAATTTTTCCAATCGTTTATAGATGATTTTAATAAAAAACGAAAAGAGATGGCTCGGCTCCAAAATGCGCCCGCCGCCCCGCAAGCGGATGCCGGCGCAATTTTGAAGGCTTTGGGTTTGGACACATTGCAGACCATTCAAATCTCCATGCAGTTTGAAACCAGACAATCCGGTCTGGCGTTCACGATTGACCGTGGCGCCGCGCGCCGGGGGATATGGAAGCTGCTCGACGAACAGTCATTGCCTGGCGATGTGATCAAATTGCCTTACGTGCCCGCCAATCTGACCGGATTCAGCGTAAGCCGGCTTGATCTGCCGGCGCTCTGGAAGGAATTGCCGGGCATGTTGCAAGCCATAGATCCGACAGCCGGCGGCATGCTGGCCATGATGACCGGCATGGCGCCGCAGATGTTCGGGTTTGATCTTGAAGCCGACGTCATGGGCAACATCGGCAACACAATAGCGGCCATGACTCTCGGCGACAGCAAGCAATTATTTGCCTGGCAAATCAAGGATCCTGCGGCAGCAGATAATGTTTTGCGGCAAATCGCATCAAAAAACCAGGATGTCGGCGGGGAGTTTCGCGGAACGCCGGTTTGCCATTTCAAAAATCCCACAAACCCAAATGAGGGCATTGCCATGGCGACAGCCGGCAAATATTTGTATATCGGCGAACTTGACCAGGTTCAATCCGCAATTCGCGCGCAATTGGCGGAAAAACCGGTTGATCCGGCCTTCTTCCAATCCACGCTCTATCGGGAAATGCTCCGCCACAAACCACAGGGCGCCGTGCATGCCAGTCTGAGTGATTTTCAGGCCGTAATCAAGGAATGGCTCAGCGATTCTAATACGGCAAAACTGAAAAAAACCGTTAAATGCCCGGGCATCAAAAAGAATCAGCCGTTCGGCAACCTGCTGGGCGGAATAGATTTTTCCAAAATACCGGCTTCAGAAAAAATAGCTTCCTTTTTTGATGCGGCATACGGATACACAACCGTCAGTGGCGATCGGATAGAATACAAGCAGATCATAATTCATCCTGCAAAATAAAAACATGGCCTCGGCTTGCTGTTGTGGCAGCCAAAGCTGGAGTTTGCAGATTGTGCACGCCCCCGATCAGGGTGTGCATAATCGTTTTTAAGCCATGTTCCGAACGCTTGCGAACCAAACATTCCCGCCTGTCGCTACAGAACGCAAATCAGGCTGAATGTCAAGAAGGGCTGTCCGTCGCAAAAGCGCTGTGATTTTCTAAAAAAATATCATTTGCCTTGCCAGGCCGGCCGTGTATGATATTTGCCTTGAGCGTGAGTGTTTTCTGCAAGTTCGGATTCGGCAAGCATGCATATAAAATCCATTCATTTCTATCAGACCACGGAAGAAGGCATGCATTTTCACGCGCATGCAGCCTATCAACTGCATGTGGTCGTATCCGGCGGCGGCGGATATGAATTCAGCAACCACAAGATCGCGCATGTTGCGCCCGGATCGGTTTTTGTCATTCCCCCGCAATGGCCGCATAAAATCGTCTTGAAAAACAAAAAAAGCCTGATCTCCGAATACCTGATCGGAATTACCGCCGAACCGGATGATCCCGCCAAAACTTTTTTGGACAATGAACTGGGCAAGGTCCGTGTTTTCAATGCCATCGCCATAAACCGCAAGTTTTTTGAAATGAAACGCGAACAATTCTGCAACGGCAATGCGCATGCCAGGCAAGCGGCAATTTTCAGTCTGCTGGCCTGGATTTATGAATTTTATGCCAACCACTGTTCCGGTCAACGCGCAATCGCGAAGGAACAGCCCGATGAAATCGAGCACGCGCTGGCGATTCTCCAGCAAAACGTCAGTCGGCAAATTAATCTCGGCGTCGTTGCCCGGGAAATAGGGTTGAACCGTTACTCATTAGTGCGCAAGTTCACCCGGCAACTGGGCATTTCGCCCATGAAATATTTTGCGCGCCTTAAGCTGGACT
This sequence comes from uncultured Verrucomicrobiota bacterium, assembly GCA_964565485.1. Lineage (GTDB taxonomy): Bacteria > Verrucomicrobiota > Kiritimatiellia > JAAZAB01 > JAAZAB01 > CAZMFH01. The sequence goes on from CAZMFH010000002.1 coordinate 17,989, forward strand.
ATGCGGCGGTTCTGCTGCGCGAAACGGATTTGAAGATTTATGAAATCGCCGACCGCCTGCAATTCGCGGATCAATTTCATTTCAGCAAAAAATTCAAAGCCGCCTACCGGAAAACACCGCTGGCTTACCGGCATCCGTATCGGATCAACGTCTGAATGATTTGGTTTTTATCGGCATCAAACCGGCACAAAAAAAACAGCGAAAGGCAAACATGCAACAGCAAACTTTTTGGATCGGCATATTTCTGGCCTGGTGCCTGTGCGCATCCGTCAATGGCGGCGAAATATCCGTTGCCACAATTAACGACGCCATCGGTCCGATCACAGCCGGCTTTATGATCAAGAGCATTGACGCCGCCGAAGAGCAGCAAGCCGAATGTATTGTTTTCGAGCTGGATACCCCGGGCGGACTGGACGATTCCATGCGCCAGATCATCAAGCGCATCATGGCCGCCAAAATACCGGTGGTTGTTTTCGTTGCCCCTGCCGGTTCGCGCGCCGCATCAGCCGGAGCTTTCATCGCGCTTTCCGCGCACATTGCCGCCATGGCGCCCGGAACCGCCATCGGCGCAGCTCATCCGGTGGCCATTGGCCAAACCGGTCAGACCGACTCCAATATGGCCGCCAAAGCCACGCATGACGCAGCCGCCTATATCCGTTCCATCGCCGCCAAACGCGGACGCAACGCCGACTGGGCCGACTCCGCCGTCAAAGAAAGCGTTTCGCTTTCAGAAACGGAAGCCCTCGCGCGCAAGGTCATTGATCTGATTGCGCCGGACACCGAAGCGTTAATCCGCCTGCTATCCGGACGTAAAGTTATTCTGGATGACGGACGCGAGGTGGTGCTCCAAACCGAAAAGGCAAGCGTCAAACGCCGCGCCATGAGCAAGCGCGACGAAATCCTGCAAATCATCGCCAACCCCAATATCGCCTACATCCTCTTCATGCTTGGACTCCTGGGAATATATTTTGAGCTATCCAATCCCGGCGCGATTTTTCCGGGGGTTGTCGGCGCAATCGCCATTATCCTGGCCTTCTTTGCCTTTCAAACACTTTCCGTCAATTATGCCGGCGTCTTGCTGATTATGCTTGCCTTGGCGCTGTTTTTGTTGGATGTTTATATGACTTCAGGCGGCATTTTGACTGCAGGAGGTGTTGTGGCTTTGATCTTGGGATCGCTGATGCTCTTTAATAATTCCGCCGATCCGGCGCTGCGTGTTTCGCTGCAGGTAATGATTCCGATCGTCCTGGTAACAAGCGCCTTTTTTGTGCTGGGTGTGCTGCTCTCGGTCAAATCCATGCGGCGCCGGCCGGTTATCGGCCAGGAGGGCTTGATCGGCCAGACCGGCAACGCGCGCACGCCAATAACAAAAGAAGGCGGCAGCGCGTTCGTGGCCGGCACGCACTGGAACGCCGTCAGCGCCAAGCACATCGCCCAGGGCGCAAGCATACGCGTTGTCGCTGTGCGCTCCATGACTTTGCAAGTCGAAGAGGTTCAAGTAAACTGACAAACAACCACATAGGGAGGTAAAAAAATGCCGGGATTAATTGCACTGATCGTCATCGTTTTCTTCATCGCCGCCAACTCAATCCGTGTCCTGCGCGAATATGAGCGCGGCGTGGTCTTCCGGTTGGGACGTTTTGCCGGTGTGCGCGGGCCCGGCCTGATTATTCTGATCCCCATCTTTGAGAAGATGGTCAAGGTTTCCCTGCGTACAATCGCCATGGATGTTCCACCACAGGAAGTGGTTACCAAGGATAACGTTTCCGTCAAAGTCAATGCCGTGCTCTATTTCCAAGTGCTGGAACCTTCCAAGGCCATCATTGCCGTCGAAGATTATCTCTATGCCACCTCGCAAATCGGGCAAACAACATTGCGCTCCATCCTCGGTGAACATGAACTGGATGATCTGCTCTCCAATCGCGAAAAAATCAACCAGATGCTTCAAAAAATTATTGACGACCGCACCGACCCATGGGGCATCAAAATCAGCGCCGTGGAAGTCAAGGATGTTGATCTGCCGGAAAGCATGAAGCGCGCTCTGGCCAAACAGGCGGAGGCCGAACGCGAGCGCCGCTCAAAAGTCATTCATGCCGATGGCGAGTTTCAGGCATCCGCCAAGCTGAAAGAAGCCGCCGACATCATGGCCGTCCAACCGGTTTCGATCCAATTGCGTTATCTGCAAACCTTGACTGAAATCGCCACGGAAAAGAACTCCACCATTGTGTTTCCGCTGCCGGTCGAGCTTCTTTCCAACTTCCTGAAACTTAAATAAACCAAAATGCCAGCGGAATCAATCAGTGTGGTCATACCGGTTTACCGGTCGGAATTATCTTTGCGCCGGCTTGTCGAAAAACTTTTGGATGTGCTCACGGCGCAAACAACGGATTTTGAAATCATGCTTGTCAATGACGGCAGTCCCGATCAAAGCTGGGCGTTGATCGAGGAATTGGCGCGCGCCGACAGACGGGTGCGCGGCATTGACCTGATGCGCAATTTCGGACAACATAATGCCCTGCTCTGCGGCATTCGCTCCGCAACCAAGAATATCATCATTACCATGGATGCCGACCTGCAGCATCCGCCGGAAGAGATCCCGCGCCTTTTAGCCGCATTACAGGAAGGCTGCGATGTCGTTTACGGCATTCCGCGCAAAGAACAACACACATGGCTGCGCGCGGCGGCGTCATGGCTTTTCCGGATATTCGTTCAAAAACTGATCGGCATTCGCATGGCCTTCGATATCAGCGCATTCCGCGCCTTCCGGCGTTCCCTCTGCGGCGCCATGGATTCCTATCGCGCGCCGGCCGTCTTTATTGACATCCTGCTCGGCTGGGCAACAACACGCTTTGGCGCCGTCGAAGTTCGGCATGCGCCGCGGCCATTCGGCGCATCAAGCTATTCGTGGACCCGGCTCATTGCCCACTGTCTTACCATTTTAACCAGTTTCTCCACTTTTCCGCTGCGCCTCGCCAGCTGGATTGGATTCTTTTTTACGCTCTTCGGAATTGGCGTCTTGACCTATGTCGTCGGGCTCTACCTGATCCTCGGTTACAGTTTTCCGGGATTCCCGTTTCTGGCCTCGATTATTTCCATTTTCGCCGGAGCGCAACTCTTTGCCTTGGGCATCATGGGCGAATATCTGGCGCGTATTCATTTCCGGCTCATGGAAAAACCACCCTATCTCGTGCGCCACACAACCTCAGACCAGCCAACCTGAACCCGCCCGACAAAGCGCTGGTATTGTGCTTAGAGCGCATGTCAATTACTGATACTTGCCGGCCGCAGGGTGGACCGCAAAATAATCCACAAAAAAGCAAAACATTCCAGTTGCCAGGTTTGGTTGGGCGCATTAAAATGCTTGCGTTTAATCCGATCGGCTCTACGATCGGCCTACATTAACACTTGAAGGAGGAATGAGCATGATCGAAAGTTTATGGGCGCGTGTTAGCGCAGGTGATTTTCCGTCATTGTTGAAGGCCAGCAAGGGCGTGGCGGTTTTGCCGCTCGGTGTGCTTGAGACGCACGGGCCGCATTTGCCGCTGGGAACGGATGCTTTGGCAATTGACGAGGCCATGCGCCGCCTGGCCAAGCGCGAAACAGTCGCCATCTTGCCGACCTTGTATTACAGCGTTATTTCCGGCGCGCCGGCCGGTTCGGGGGGCATTCATATAGATCAAGATTTGATGTATCGCCTGCTGGAGAATATCTGTGATGAAGCAGCGCGCAACGGGTTTACAAAAATTTGTCTGGCGCATGGACACGGCTGTTATCTGGGCGCAATCTTTCCGGCGCGTATGCTCGAAAAATGCAAGGAATATGTCGTTTATAATATTCCCGCCTATGCCGGCAAATTCAAAGAGATGGCGCAACTCAGCGGCGCCAAGAGCTATGGGCATGCCTGTGAGGTGGAGACCAGTATGGTTATGGCCTCCGGCGATGGGCTGGTGCATCTCAATAAAATGAAGAAAAAAGCGTTTCCGGTGCGCCCGCTTCCGGATATTGGCGTTGCAACCGTGCCCGTGCGCTGGGCCATGCAATATCCGGATCTCTGCGTCGGCGAACCGCATGCCGCCTCCAAAAAGCAAGGCGAAACCTTTATGAACATGTGGGTGGACGGGCTCGTTGCCACAATCCGAAAAATCAAAAAAGATCAAACCGTTCCGGCCGCATACAAGGCCTTGATTCGCCGCTATCGCAAGATACAAAAAGGAGTCCTATGATCAAGCCAGGTCTCGGCAAAAAAATGCGTTCAATATTTGCCAAGCATAGTCCCGCACTCACCGGAGATCATGCGCATTCCCTAAGCTGGCATGCGCCTTGGGCAAAGCCGCTGCGGCTTTCCGGTTTTCCGTGGTTTGAAGTTGAGCATTGCTATCGGCGCTTGCCATTGAAACCGCAGGATGCCTTGCCGGCGGCCGTCAATTCTTTGGCTAATCATACCGCCGGCGGTCAAGTGGCTTTTACGACCGACAGCCGTGCTGTCTGGTTGCGCGCCTGGATGCAGAGCGGAGCCGGCCACGACCATATGCCGCAAACAGGCGGCGCCGGGTTTGATCTCTATCTTGGAGAGCCGGGGCAGCAGCGGTTTTACAGCGTTACCCGCTTTGATGTTCACGCCAATGCTTACGAATATCTGCTTTATGATGTCAAAGAAGCGCAACGCCGGACCTTTACCATTAATTTTCCGCTCTATCGCGCGGTTATACAGGTTGCTGTGGGTTTGGAGCGCAAGGCGCGCTTATGGGCGCCTCCGCCGTGGTCTGATCGCCGGCCAATTGTGATTTACGGAACTTCGATCACACAAGGCGGATGCGCTTCGCGGCCTGGCATGGCTTATACGAATATTCTTAGCCGGCGTTTGAACCGTCAGGTGATCAATCTGGGTTTTTCCGGAAGCGGCAATGCCGAACAGGAAGTAGCGCGCAGCATAGCAAAAATAAAAAACCCGGCCATGTTTGTGGTTGATTGCGAAGCAAATTGCGGGCTTGCCTCCATGAAAGAACGCCTGGCAAACTTTCTGGAAATTCTGCGCGCGCCGCATAAAGCTGCGCCAATTCTGCTTGTTTCACGCATTCGGTTTGCGCGTGATGTTTTGAATGGCGACAAAGGCCGGAAGGCTGCAGCGCGTTTTCAGCGACAGCTTGTCGAGCGTCTGCGCGCCGCCGGCGACCGCAACGTGCATTTTCTGGACGGCAAGACGCTGCTGGGCGCCGGATTTGACGAATGCACCGTGGACGGCGTGCATGCAACCGATCTTGGTTTTATGCGCATGGCGGACAAAATGACGCCGGTTATTGCCGGAATTTTGCGCAAATAATCGGCTTGCAACCTCAGGCCGCGCGGAAAGGCTGAATACAACCATATGACGATTGAACAAGTTCTTGCACAATTAAACGAACCGCTGAACATTGAAACATTTGCTCCGCACTGGGATGAAACTGTATCGTCCGACGATGGACTTATCCCGGATTTCCTGCGGCCGGAATTTGTTGCCTGGAACAGAATTGCAAGCGGCTTGCCGGATGAGGCGACAGATCCTTTGCAGGAAGCTGCGCGGCGCATTGGCGCCAACCCGGTCTTGCGTCTGCTGGCAAAACATTGTTATCGCCTTTTATACAACCATCCGGATTACAATGCCTTTGGGCAATGGCCGGATTTTAAGGCGGAACTTGGCGAATTAGGGGAGACTTTTTATCTCTTGATTCTGCAGGCATCAGCGCCGCTTATCCGCGCAAAACACAGCGCACACGGAATGCCGGAATCCATTACATGCGCGACCTGTTCGCGTTATGACGCCGTGCAACGTTTTCGGGTAACGCATGATGGCCGTTGGGGCGCCGACAGAAGATCGTTATACTGGATTAGATATCATACGGCCGGCAAACTGTTCCGGATCGGACGCATGGAGTATAAACTTGAGCCTTATAACGGGCGTGTTGCGGCGTATCGTCATAAAAAATCCGGCCGGACATTGGCGCTGGCGCAGGACGGCGCTTGTTTTGATGTTCACGGCCATGCCGTCAAAACACCAGAAACGCATCAGGGCGAAACATGGCTTGCCACATTGCATACTGACGGCGAAAATGTCGTCGGCTTTCCCGTCGCGCCGCTCGGCATGGCGGTGCGGCGCAAAATTAGTTTGCCACAGCGCGATTGGCGGCTCGTTTTGGGCAAAAGCGATTGGACCATGGATATGCACATTCCGCCCGGCGGCAACATGACATTGGAAAAATGCCTGGAATCAATGCGCGAAGGAACGGCTTTTTTTCAAAAGTATTTTGCGGATCAACCCTTTGCGTCAATCACTTGCTCGTCCTGGATTTTCAACACACAGTTGGAACAAATTCTGCCGCCATCCGCCAATCTGGTTTTGTTTCAACATGAATTATATCTTTATCCGATCCCTTCTGCCGGACAGGATGGATTGGTTTTCATTTTCGGACGCCACGACGCAACGCCGGAAAACAGTCCGCGCGCAACAAGTTTGCAGCGGGCGATTCTGGACTTTATGGCTGCCGGCAATCAGTGGCGCGGCGGCGGCATGTTTTTTTTGATTGAAGATCTTCCGGTTTTCGGTAGTCAGGCATATCGCGCACAATGGGCAAAGCATTATCCCGATCTCGTCACGGATGCAGTTTGCGGTTAAGCTTGTCGGCGACTGCCTCTGATTTCTGTTGATAGCCATTCGATTGGCCGGAGGGAGATTGGCATCAATCCGGATAAACTCACGCTGGTTCTCTCAAAATCAATCCGCGCAACCTTTTTGCTTGTTTTACGTCTTGTTTCCTGTAATTCTTGCACAGAACTGCTCATCGGCGAATTTGCGCGGCAAAATTGTCATGCCGCTTGGTGAAAACAAAAAAATATCAAGGCCGGAATACGGGAGAGGAGTTGGGCATGGCCGTTAATTTTGTGGAGAAAATTGACGATCTCGTTAAAATTAAAAATGTTTTGGTCAGTGTGTCGAACAAGACCGGTCTGGATGTTTTGATTCCCAGCTTATTGCGGATCAATCCCGGAATAACAATTTACTCCACGGGTGGAACCTATCAGGCGTTGGCCGAATTGCTGGGCGCAAAAAAAACAAAAAATCTGCGGCAGGTGTCTGATTATACCGGCCAGCCGGAAATGCAGGGCGGATTGGTCAAAACACTTGATTTTAAAATCTATCTTGGGCTTTTGAGCGAAACTTATAACAAGGCGCATGCGGCGGATTTAAAGCGCACACAGGCGGTAACCATGGATATGGTTGTGGTCAATCTGTATCCGTTTGCTCAGACAATCGCCCGACCCGATGCCACGTCTGAACAGGCGCGCGCCAACATTGATATCGGCGGACCATGCATGGTGCGCGCGGCAGCCAAAAATTATTTGCGGGTGGCTTCTGTAACAGATCCGCGCGATTACCGTCTGCTTCTAAAAGAGCTGACGCATCGGCGCGGCAAGCTGGCATTCAAGACACGGTTTGAACTGGCGCGCAAAGCTTTTGCGCATGTTGCCCGGTATGATTCCGCCATTGCTGCTTATCTGGCGCGCCGGAAATTCGAAACTGTTCGCGGTGTTTATCAAATCATGGCGCGTAAATAAACTTGACATGCTTCCGTATAAAAAACCAGAATGGCCGGATTAATGAGTTTATCTGATAATAATGAAGTGCTTGAGTTGAATTTCGTGCCTGAATGGGCGCGCCGGCCTGCCGACAGCAATCCTTACGCGCGTTTTGAACGCGCGGCACGCGACCGGCGCGGAGCGGTGGAACGTTCCGGACGCGGCGCGCCGCAAAAACAGGGCGGATCGCGTCCGACGACTGCGACGGGCGACCGGCGCGCGTTCAAATCGCAACGTCCGGCGGAAAAGCGCGCGCCGGCGCGGCCTGTTGCAGCGCCTGAAATGCGCGCTGCTCCGTCGGCGCGTGATTTGCCGGTTGAAATATCCTTTTTACCCGACCGGCGCGGCTTAAAGCCAATAGCCCTGCGTTTGGCCCGTTCCGGACGCGCTTTCCCGCTCTTTGAAGTTGCCGCGCTCTTTCTCAGCAAACCGGAATATTTTCTGGTTAAACATGAGCTTGTTGCCGCCGGCGCGGAAAATCCAGCTTTACGTCTTTTTCAATGTTCTGTATGCAAGGCCGTTTTCCTGGAAAGAGCGGCAGCGGCTAACCATGCTTTTAACCGGCATTTTGAGCGCTTTTATACGCGCGAGCAAAAACAGGGCGAACCGCCGCAGGGTAATTTTTTATGCGTGGCCCGTTGCGGGCTTTCCGGTGTTTTGCTCGGACCGCCCAATCATCATGAATTCACCGAGCGGTTGCTGGAACTGCACCGAACTCAATTTCCCGAAATGCCTCTTGCAGATTATCGCCGGAATCTCCGCAACGAGACTGATCCGGCCTTGATCGAGCAGTGGAAAAAAGAGGTCTGTTCGCAAACCGTTTTCAGCGTAAAAAACACAGAGCCGCCGCAAACCTTCAAGCGTCTGCCGCAGGCGCAGGCGCATTTTATGGAAAATTATGCGGCGGATATGATTGTGGCAGGCCGTCGTTTTGTTGCGCCGGGCACGGTCTGCCTCGAAATCGAGGATGCGGAACTGCAACGCATGATCAGGGAAGCCTGGTCGCGCGAAAACCGGTTCCCGCTCAAAATGGCGCTGGCTATTCAACCGGCGTTCCGGCATTTTGGTTTGCGTATGTTCAAAACAGCCGGCAAGGCCACTTTTGTAACATCCATTGCGCCGCGTCCGATTGATGCTGTTCAAACAACGGAAAATGTGCGCGGCATCCTGGAATATCTTTGCGGACATCCCGGCATCAACCGGCAGGAGCTTGTGGCTTCGTTATATCCGGAGCTTCCGCCGGAAACTCCGCCTGTTGCGGAAGCAATCTGCGCTTTGCGGTGGCTGATCGAGCGCGGGCACGTAATCGAATTTTTTAACGGCACACTGTCGCTGCCGATCGGCGCAAAAGGCAATCGTCCCTCAAAACCGGATGTTCATCCGCCGAAGCATGGCGAAAAGCATGCCGGTGAGAAGCGCGAGACGCTCTCAACCCAATCCGGTTCTGTTCCGCCTTGCGCCTGAAAAATTATGGCTGATATCGTCATATCTTGCACGGAATGCGGAAAACAGAGGATTGTTTCCGATAGCGCCGATCATTCCGGATTGTTTTGCTCAAACTGCGGCGCCAAATTGATGTTTGGCGCGCGCCCTCGCAAAAAAAAGCTGAGCTTGCGGCAGACAGCACAAGCGCCCCAACCACAAATCCAGCAGCCCTCCAACAATTCGGCAATTTTCCCGCCAATGGAAGAGCGCCGCGCGGATGCGCTCAATCTCGGGCGGCGGCGGATGCGTTCGGAGAATTTGCAGATGGCTTTGATCTGGGTCGGGTTTGTCGCTCTGTCCGGTGTGCTGGCTTATTTGCGTTTTGGCATGCAATGGCCGCCAACAACTTTGGAAACCATCAAGCTTTCCGCTTTAATAACGTTGGGTGTTGGTTATGTTGTTGTGATCGCGCTGGCGCTGGGCGATAATATGTTTGACGCGCTGCTTTCTCTGATTGTGCCTTTTTATGCGTTTTATTATCTTTTTTGTGTTTCAAATGCCGTTTGGCTGCGTCTGCTGATGGGATGTTTGCTCTTGGTTTTTGGATACGATACGATGCTGCGTCTGCAGGCTTTAACAACGCGACTGCTTGAAGTTGTCAATCATTGGATTCAAAACGTATAGTCTGAATCAGCAGATTTGGCGCAGCAAAGCCGGGCTGTTTTTTAACGAATTCAGGGGTTTGGGGCATGCATGCTTTGGCGAAAGCTTTTCTCAGTCGGGCGGCCTTGCAGCACAATCTAAAACTGCTCGCCTATCTGACACATGGAACGCCTTTGTGCGTGATGGTCAAAGCGGATGCTTATGGGCACGGCATCAAGCCGGTTGCGACAGGGATCGGGCAGGCAGCTTTTTGGGGTGTGGCTACGTTCGCGGAAGCGCTGGAATTGCGCAAGTTTGTCAAGCGCGCGCCGATTTTGATTCTGCGTCCGGTTGGCGCCGGAGAGGAATCGGCGCATTTTGCGGAACAGGTTGCCGCCATGCGGAATTACGGATTGCGGCCTACTATTGTCGGCGAGGCATGTCTTGGAGAATTGGCGCGCTTGGCCGCGCGCTCAAAAACACCTCTGCCGGTACAGATCAAGATTGATACCGGCATGGGGCGTAATGGTTGTCCGGCTGCCAATGCTTTACGATTGATCGAGCTTGTCCGTGCTCAGGCAGGATTGCGGATTGAAGGGATTTACAGCCACTTTGCCGGAGCGGATGAACGTGATCTTGCCCTGGCGCGACGGCAATTGGCGGCTTTCCGGAGGTTGTTGGCAAAACTGGATTGGCGCGGGCAACCTGTTCCGATCAGGCACATGGCCAACAGCGGCGCGATTTTTAATCTGCCGCAATCGCATTTTGATCTGGTGCGGCCCGGGATTGCGCTCTACGGCTATGCCGGTCGCTATATTCGCGGTTCGCAGGATTTGCGTCCGATTCTGCGTCTGACCGCGCCGGTTGTGTTGACCAAACTGATCAAAACCGGCGCAACCTGCGGATATGGCGCAACTTTTCGCGCGCGCCGGCCCACGCGTATTGGGCTTCTACCGGTCGGCTATGCCGACGGATATGATCGCCGCTGGTCCAATATGGGCAAGGTCTGTTTTAAACAGCATGTTTTGCCGGTCATCGGCAGGGTCAGCATGGATTTGACCATTGTGGATTTAACTGATGCCCCGCAAGCCGGCATCGGCGATATGATTTGCCTGATCAGCGAAAAGCGGAATGATCCGCATTCGGTGGAGTCAATGGCGCGGAGCTTGGGTACAATTCCGTATGAAATCACCTGCGCGCTGGGCCGGCGCATTGAACGCATTTTGGTTGATGAATTCCCGCCGTAGGCATTATGCCTGAATCCGTGATGAAGTCAGGATTTAATTAAAATCCATCACGGATATTATATTGTTTTGCCGGACGTAATGCTTCCGTCAAACGTGTTTTCAGCGGCCTTGCAGAAGATTCCGGAGCTGTTCCTGGAATTCCTGAACATCCTGCGCGCTGGGCCGGTAATTCGCCTTGCCGGCATCAAGCGCCAGCCGACCAAGTTGATCAAGCATCCACGAGGCTTTGACGCCGTCGCTGAAGACCACTGTGCCGCTGACAACAGCGCCCGGTTTGATAATGCGATCCAGGGTTACCTCCACTCCGCCGGTTGCCGGAAGATCGTCATCCGGTTCGGTTGCGCTGCCGGCTGTAGCGGCTTTGGATAAATCCACTACGGCTTTGGATACACGATCCTTTATTTCCAGCCCCATATCCAACACGATAAATCGCAAATCCATGAAGGTGACGGACAATTTGAATTCTTCGACCAGTTTCTTCTGGATTTCCGTCAAACTGCAACCATCCGCCACGCAACGGCGGATCAGGTCTTTTTGAGTGTCATTTAGTTGAATCATAACTTGCTCCCACAATCTGAAGATGCTTCCTTATCCACATCCGCGCGCTGAGGCGCGGCGGGTGTTGTTTGTTTGCAAACGTTTCATACCCCAAAACGGGCTTTGCCCGCAACAAAATTTTGCTCTGCTTCCTCTCCGTTGTTGTGCTTTGAATTTGGTTCGAATATGGCACAGACTGCCGCCGGAGTCAACCACCCATGATTAACTCCCCAATCCGGCATAGCCGGAACCATAAAGTTGCCGGATGATATTTCTTTGATCCATCCTTGCGCCAATATGTTCATCATTCAGAAAAAGCCAAAAAAAACTGGACACAGCTTGGAACCTCGTTAAACTTGATTGCCGAAAGGGGCTGGGTGAAATCATGTGGGAGTTTTTTGTACAAACAACATTGGCTGGAATTGCGGTTTGGAAAATTCTGCTTTTTTTTGCGGTTATTCTGCTTGCGCTTGCAGCGGGAAGGCTTGCTCGTTTTTTTATGGAACAGGCGGCCGGCCATTTGCGCGACAGGGAAAAAGCCATTCAAGGGCTTTTGCTCTCTGTGCTTGCGCGGACGATGGTGCCGGCTGCTTTTGCGTTCGGTTGGTGGCTTGGTCTGGCAATTCTGACGGGGCTTGATCAAAACATCAAAAATGTTGCCGTCAACATCGGTTATATTCTGAATTCGGTGGCGATCGGCTATGCCATCTATTCGCTTGTTGATATAGTTGATTATTATCTCATCAGCCTGGCCGGAAAAACTGCCAGCAAGGTGGATGATGTTCTGGCGCCGTTGGTCGGCAAAAGCATCCGTATCACGGTTTTTATTCTTGTTTTGCTGAATGTTTTGCAACAGGTAATCGGCAAAAGCATTACCACCATCCTGGCCGGGTTGGGAGTCGGTGGTCTGGCCATTGCCCTGGCCGGCCAGGATACGATTAAAAACTTTTTCGGTTCGCTTGTCATTCTGATGGATCGTCCGTTTGAGATTGGCGACCGGATTGTTGTGGACGGCCACGATGGTCCGGTGGAAAGCATTGGGTTCCGTTCCACGCGAATCCGTACGCTGGATGGACATCAGGTTACAATCCCAAATGCGGAAATGGTCAATAAGGCGGTGCGGAATATTGCAAAGCGCCCTTATATCAGACGCACGGCCAATATAACAATCACGTATGATACCACGCCGGCCAAAACGCAACGGGCATTGGAGATCATCAAAGAAATTCTTGCCAACCATGAAGGCATGCATCCGGACTTTCCGCCGCGCGTGTTTTTCAATGAGTTCAACGCTTGCTCGCTTAATATTATGGTGATTTATTGGTATCATCCGCCGAATTACTGGGACTACCTGGCCTTCT
>CAZMFH010000003.1:0-3977 GCA_964565485.1 uncultured Verrucomicrobiota bacterium
CGCCAAAGCTTTGCGCATGCAGCGAATTTGGGTCAAAGGAGAAAACTTGCTGCAAACTTTCGGTGTAACCATTAAGGTTCCAGCAACCCAATCCGGCCAATAGCAAATAGATATGTAATTTTTGCATCTTGCTGCCCTCTTGTGTTTGATTGATATTGTGTGTTTTTTGGAAGATCAAAATTAATTGTGTGCTTCAAAATTTAAGTCTATCTGATGTTTTTGGAAAAGCAAGTTTTTTAACGCACGAGCTTGGCATGAGTTTTTATTGCGCTAAGCTGGATCCGTGATGAGGTCAGAATGCCGCAGATGCGCCTGCCTGTGGCAGACAGGCGGCATGCTGGCCGCACCCATAGGGCGGTCTTGGTTGCCAAACCGCGCGTCATCATTTTAGTGATGTGTCGTTAAAGTTGAAAGCTATTGAACGACTGTGGTTTAATGATGTTTCATAATAATCCCGTCACGGGTCCAGGATAATGCCTGCGTCGGACAAAGTTTGCTTGTTTCCTGAAAGATAAGCGGATACAGTCCAGGCAGTTTCGGTGTCGCCTTTGCTATCAGTATCTGCAATGTGGTGGCATTGAGTAGTTCGGCGAAGGAGAATGTCTCAATGCGGTTGTCAACCAGCAGAACGACACTCTGTCCCGGCAGATGCTCAAAATTGTTCAGGCATTCATTGACTGCCCTGTCCTCATCCCGGTCAAATTGTCCGGTTTTCCATTCCCTCCATCTTTAATGAACCAGGCTGCAATCTTCCAGATGCGACGAGTCAATTTACTTGGCCTGCACATGATGTTGGGCCTTCAGTTACCAAACGGTCTTATGGCTTTAGAACTTTTCATGGCGCGGAAATGGCGCTATATCATACCTTTGGGCAATTGCCCGAACCTATAATCACCCGTAAATTCTGATGACGAAAAAAAATATAAAAAAGCTTGTCAACTTTTTTTGATTGCTTATACTTGCCGTTTCTTGGACATGGTTCGGCGCTTGTTCTCTATGAATGATTTTCGTGGTTAAGCTGGTGTTTGGGCTTGTGCTGCGGAAATGATCATGAAGCAAATGCAAAAAACGCAAGACATTTCAGTGGTTGATGCTTCCGCGAAGGCGCACCGGGATATTGTGATTCGTGCGCTGGACGTCAAGCGTTATTATGGATCAGGCGATGCTGTTACCAAGGCTTTGGACGGTATTTCGCTCGATGTATATCGTGGTGAATATTTGTCAATCATGGGGCCTTCCGGTTCGGGTAAATCAACTCTGTTTAACATGATCGGCGGTATTGATTCGCCGACGGAAGGTATGGTTTTTATTGATGAAATTGATGTGGCCCAATTGGATTCATTTGAATTGGCCTGGATGCGTTGTCATAAAATCGGTTATATCTTTCAGTCTTACAACATCTTGCCGGTTCTGACGGCGCTGGAAAACATTACCTTGCCGATGCTTTTTGCCGGGCTTTCTGCCGATGATGCGCGTAAAAAAGGTGTTGAAATTTTGCGCAAGGTTGGGTTGGGAGAGCGTATTTTTCATCGGCCTTATGAGCTTTCCGGCGGCCAGCAGCAACGGGTTGCTGTTGCGCGCGCTATTGCCAATGATCCGGTGATTATTCTGGCGGATGAGCCCACCGCCAATCTGGATGTGAAGACCGGCAAGGAAATGATTGAACTGCTTGTGCATTTGAAGGAAACCGAAGGCATTACGGTTATTTCGGCAACGCATGACATGAAAATGCTTGATGTTTCCGATCGTATTCTCTGGATTCGGGATGGACGTGTTGAGCGTCTTGAGGAGCGCAAGAACCTTAAAATAAATATCGGCGCTATTGACGGAACGCAGGTTTAAAAAAAGGCGGATGCTTTAAATGGGGAAGATGCCGACATCTGAATTGGAATTGTGGCATGGCGGTTTGTCATGCTTGCGCCGGTTGATTCCGGTGGCAGGTTTGGTTTTATGCTTTTTGTGCTTGCCTTTGTCTTCTCCGGCAGATCAAGCGGATGCGTCCTTGGTTGCTACAGAGCAAGCTGATGATTTGCTTTTGGAATTAGGCAACTTTTTGGACGCAGAATCGCGTTATCCTGGTACGCCTGGCAATATGGCGATGGAAGCGAAAATTGCCGCCCAATTTGCCGGGGCCGGATTTGAAAACGGTGAAATTAATTTTGTTGCGCCGGTCTTTTTGCCGGGCCGCGCCGTATTGACTTTGACCGGTCATCCGCCTGTAACGGTTTTTGCGATGCATCCGACCATGATGCGGCCGGGCAATTTTGAACAACAAGCTTTTGCTGCCCGGTTGGTTTATCTGGGGCGTGGCACGCCTTCTGATTTTGAGCGGGTTAAAGGCGTTAATCTTGAAGGCGCGCTGGGGGTGTTTGATTTTGCGTGCGGGTTGGATTGGAAGCAGTTTCTGCGGTTTGGGTTGAAAGGTTTTGTGTTTATTGCGCCGGATGTGGCCAATCGTTACGATGCTTTGAAGAAAGTATATCTTTCCGAGGTTGCTGTGCCGCGGTTCTGGGTTGGCGCGCAGGATGGCGCGAGGCTGAAGGATGCTGCTGTTTCAGGGGCAAGCGTTCAGGTGCAGGCAGAGCCGTCGCGTTGGGAAAATCGGATGCTGCGTAATCTCTGGGTGCTGGTGCCAGGATCCGATGCTGATCTGGCCAATGAGGCGGCCGTGATTATGGCGCCGATGGATAGCAACAGCATTGTTCCTGAACTGGCGCCCGGCGCCCAATCCGGCGCCAATCTGTTTCTGCTGACGCAACTCCTCAAGCAATTTCGGGAAACGCCGCCGCGCCGTTCCGTCTTGCTGGTGGCGGTCAATGCGCATACGCAAAACAATATTGGCGAACGTATTTTGGCTTGGTATCTGTTCTCCGGGAATCTGGAGTCTGTACGTGAAAAACTGGTTTTTGATCGCCGTTTGGCTCAGCTTTTTGTTGATCATTATTCCAAACTCAAGCTGGATGTGTTAGATGCGGAAGATGAGGCGCTGTTGCTTGATTGGCGAACATTGGTGGATGATTCCACTGGCAAAAATATTACCATCAAGCAGCCTTTGGTAACCATGTCCAAGCGCGATGTGAACCGGATCAAAAATGAACGTTTGGATGTTTTGCGCAAGCATTTGCCGGAGGCCGAATCAAAAGCGCAATTGGCGCAACTGGCGGCGCGGCAGGATAAATTTGTGCGGGTCTTGACGCTTTTCAATAAAGTCGGCATCCGAACCAAGCTGAGCGACTTGGATGCCGAGGAACGGAATATCCTGCGCGGTTATGTCAATGAAGTTGTTAACGTCAATCAGACCTATGTTCGGCTCAATCAGGGCGACCTGGAGCGGGATTATGCCAACGAGCGTGTTCGTAATGTAATGCATGACTACAAGGTGCCGTTTGTGCTCAATCTGGCGCTTAATTGGCAGTCGCAGTTGCTTGCGTTTTCCGGCGGAGAAACACGCTGGAGTTCTCGCTGGGGGGCTAATATGGCGCGTTTGGCGGAAGAGCTTGATGTTGTGCGTTCCGGAGAAATGCCCAACTTGTTGGTGGATTCCATGACCATGCGCGGCGGGTTGCCGGAATATTATTATTTTATGAGTTTTCCGTGTGGCGCTTTTGCTGACAGTCTTGACGATCAGTTAATTGCTTCTTTTCAGGCTGCGGGACGGAAGCCGTTCTTTTCGCTGCGCAATGCTTTTGGCGGTGATGGTCGAGCCTTTTTGCCGGATGATCGGCTTGATCGGATCCCATCAGCCAACTTAAGGCAGGGCATGCGTTTTTCCGCGCAACTCTTGCGCGCCGTGCTGGATGATCCGCATATTACGACTTCCTCCGAGCTTGGCGCTTCGGAAGCGCGCGCCAAACTGCGTTATGAAACCATTCGCATCAAATCTTATAAATATGACGAATTAGCCGCAAGCGTTTTGCCGGAAATTCCCGTGCCGGGCACAATGGTTGTTACGGCGCCGCTGTTTCCGGGACATGCGG
>CAZMFH010000003.1:3987-5167 GCA_964565485.1 uncultured Verrucomicrobiota bacterium
ATGTTACCATAACCGATGTCTTGCTGACCGATCAGCGTGCGGTTGGCTACATCTATGGTGTGATCAATTCCCCGGCTACAATCAATGCCTTTCGATTTGATGGCGATTTTGTCAGAGTCAACCATACAATTGATGCCGGCGAAGTTTTCCGGCGGGTCAAGCCGGCGGCATTGGATACATCCATCACCCTGGCGCTCTTCGACTGTTACGAATTGCCGATTTATGATACGGCCGATTCGTCGCTTATTTCCGAGTTTTATATTGCAATTGAACAGCTTCTGCCGCTTACGGCGCGCGGCAACAGTTCTCCGCGTAAATACGGGTTTTCCGGACTCAAAGGTGGAACCTCTCTCAAAGCGACGGTTGGCACGCTGGGTTTCCCCGGTGCTTTCTATTTTCCGCAGAACGAAAGCATCAAGTTGATTACCCATGAAAAACGGCTGGCGCTTAATGCCACAGAGCATGATCCGGAAGGGCTCGGTTTTCGTTCGTTTGCCGATTTGGGTTATGATTTTATTGCGCGTGCGGCTCGTGATATGGCGGTGTTGAATCATGCGCGCGCCAAAAAGCTCAAGGTGGTTGTCAATGAACTGGTGCATGAATTTATCCGCCGTGGCGACGCCTGTCTGGATCAAATGGAAAAAGCTTTGGCGCGCCGAGATCATCTTGCTTATTTGGGCGCGCTTTATGAGGGGCTTGGTTCGCATGTTAAATCCTATGAGCAGTCCAAGCAAACCAGTGATGATATGCTTAAAGCCATTGTTGTGTATATGGCGCTCCTTTTGCCGTTTTGTCTTTTTCTCGAAAAACTTGTTTTTAAATTTGTTAAGATTGAGCATGAAATGTTCGCGTTTGCCACGCTCTTTGCCGTTACTTTCTTTATCTTTCGCATGATTCATCCGGCTTTTCGAGTTTCGCAGGGCGCTGAAACCATTCTGATCGCTTTTATTATGGGCACATTGGGGCTTTTTGTGATCAGTATTCTGCGCGGTCGGTTTGAAGGCACCATGCAGACGCTTTTCCGCAGTTATTTGTCAGATGATGTGGGCTATTCAACGGTTTCGCAAAAAGCGATGTTGATCGGGGTCAACAATATGAAGCGTCGCCGGGTTCGAACCATGCTGACAACGGCCACGATTGTGCTGGTGGCTTTTACGATGTTGTCGTTTACAAGTATTTC
>CAZMFH010000003.1:5177-29567 GCA_964565485.1 uncultured Verrucomicrobiota bacterium
TTCGCAAAAAGTTGCCCCGACTCTTGTCGCGCGCAACAAGAATGCGCCCTATACGGGGATCATGTATCATTGGACCGGCAAAATGACCATGGACGAGGATACTTTGGCGGTTTTACGGCAGATGTTTGAGGGGCGAGGCGTTATTTCCGTGCGACGTTGGCTTTTAGCCGAAGAACGGACTCCTTTTGCCGTCCGGACCGGCGCTGGAGATTCGGCGCAGATGGAGGGTGTTTTGGGATTACCGGTGGTGGAAGATGGATTTGTTTCCAAAATCCCGATGGTTGCCGGAAATTATTTCTCCTCTGATGATGCGCGCGAAGTTATTATTTCATCCGCAGCGGCTGCGCTTTTAAATATTGATCCGGAGCAAATTCAGTCGGCTGTTTTGCATTTTCACGATATGGATCTCAAGGTGGTCGGTATTTTTGACGATTTGCAGTTCCGGAATCTCAAGGATTTGAACGGGTTGCCGCTCTTGCCGATTTTGAAATTGGTGGCTGATGGCGCGGATCAGGTTGCGGCAAAACAACGGCCGGATGCAATTTCCGATTCCATGCGCACCAAAGACGTGCAGGATATGGGTTCGCTCTTCTTTGCCGATCCGGCCGCGCTTCTGGTTGTGCCGATGAATACGGCCAAAAATATGGGCGCCGGTCCTTACAGTATTTCGCTTAAAATGAATGATGATGATCCTATTTGGCCGGTGGCCGACATGTTGCTGACTGCCACGCAGTCCCGTTTTTATATTGGCAGTCGTGTGCCTTTTTCGCCCTCAACGACAGGTGAGCGGCAAATGGTTGTTGCGGGGGTTTACTATATCGGCTCCAGCTATCGCACGTCAGTTGGCGGTCTGGCTGTTTTGCTTATTCCGCTTTTCATTGCCAGCACGATCATTCTCAACACGATGATTGGCTCAGTTTATGAACGCAAGAAGGAAATTGCCGTTTATAATGCCATTGGTCTTAATCCGCATCATATCGGTTTGTTTTTCCTGGCGGAATCATTGGTGTACGGAGTGATTGGTTCTGTCGGCGGTTATCTCATTGGACAGGTGATCAGCATTTTGATTGCCAAGACAGGGTTGATTTCCGATTTAAACTTTAATTATTCGTCGTTGAGTGTGGCTTATGTTATTCTCTTCACTGTTGCGATAGTCCTGCTTTCAACAATTTATCCGGCCATGGCTGCGACCAAGTCGGCGGTGCCTTCCGGCAAGCGCACATGGTCTCTGCCGCCGCATGACGGCAGATTAATGTCGGTTTTATTTCCGTTTATTTATCAGGAGCGTATTGCCGTTGGAGTGCTGGCTTATTTGCACAATTATTTCAGCCGTTTTACCGAAGCTTCCATTGGCGATATGATTGCCAATCTTGAAAAACATACGCATGAAAAGGATGCGCAAGGGCGTGATATTTGGTCGTTGTCCTACCATGTGGCCATGGCGCCGTTTGATTTGGGCGTAACGCAGAAAATGATTTTTGATCTGGCGTATAATGATCATATTCAGGCTTATTGTCTGAATTTGAAGCTTTTGCGCGTTTCGGGGCAGGACAGCAACTGGGTAACGGTCAATCGTCCGTTCCTGGAGCGTATGCGCAAATATTTGATGCGCTGGCGCAATCTGGATGCGGCGCAGCAGGATATTTATGTGCAGGATGCGATTGGTGGATTGTGCGCCAAGGATGTTGTGTGATTTTAAGAAATGCGCAAGTTGGATGAAAAATGACCGGCGCTTGCAAGGCGTTGGTTGGAACGTGAAATGGCCGTGTTATGGCTTTATTTAAAGACAAGCAAACAGGTGAGCTTGAGCAGTATCGCAAGCTGATGACGCGTCCGGATGTTTTTCTGGATGGATTTAATTGGCGCGCGGTGATTGGCGCGCTTTTCCTCGGTTTTATCATGATGCCGGGCGCAATGTATCTCTCGCTGGTCGTGGGGACGGGCGCAAGCATTAATACGGCTTCGCAGTGGGTAACCATCATTCTGTTTACCGAAATTGCCCGGCGTTCGCTTAAAGATCTCAAAATGCAGGAGATTTATATTCTCTACGGAATGGCCGGGATGGCCATGTCTTCGCCTTTTCAGGGCTTGCTCTGGAACCAGTTCTTTGTGCAGTCGGATTATGCCCTGGCGATGGGGGTGGCGCAGGAGGTGCCGGCCTGGGTCGCGCCGCAGGGGGATGTGATCAGGGAGGCTGGGCGTACTTTCTTTACCAAGGCCTGGTTGGCGCCTATTGTCTATGTTTCCATAGCCTTGGTTATCAATAATATTGATAGTTATGGTTTGGGTTATGTGCTTTATCGCATCACCAGTGATGTGGAGGAATTGCCGTTTCCGATGGCGCCGGTAGGCGCTTCCGGCATCACCGCCTTGGTGGAAAGCGGGGAAACGCATGATTCCTGGCGCTGGAATTGTTTTTCGATTGGCGGCATGATCGGCATTGCGTTTGGGGCGGTTTATGTCGCTTTGCCGGCTATAACTGGTTCATTTTTGCCCAAACCGATTATGCTTATTCCAATTCCTTTTATTGATTTTACCCCGGCATTGGGGCATGTTCTCAAGGCAACCCCTGTTAATCTGACAATTGATCTGGGCTTGATTTTTACCGGTATGGTTTTGCCTTTCTGGGCGGTTGTGGGCGGTATTCTCGGAGTTTTGCTCTCCATGATCGTCAATCCTTTGCTCTATAAATATGGTGTTCTTTCCAACTGGCAGCTTGGCATGGATGTGCTCGATACCGGGTTTTCCAATAGTATTGATTTTTATCTTTCCTTTGGTATAGGCTTGACCTTGGCTGTGGCGCTTATCAGTATCGGGCGTGTTTTTAAGCCGCTGCTGCGCGCTTTCAGTCCGGGGCGCAAGGCCGCCGAGCTGAAGAGCAGTGTGGTTGGCGGCAAGCGTCCCAGCGCTTGGATGCGTCTGATCAAAAATGACACACAGCGCGGCGATTTTTCAATTTTTATCGCCTTGGGAATTTATGTTTTTTCGTCAACAAGCTGGATTACTCTTTCGACGTGGCTGATTCCTGGGTTCCCCTGGAAATTTTTTGTGATTTATGCGGCGGTCTATACGCCTCTGATTTCTTACGCCTGCGCCAAGCTTGAAGGCATTGCCGGGCAGGCGATAGATATTCCCATGATTCGCGAGGCCACTTATATCTTAAGTGGATATAAGGGCGTCCAGATATGGTTTGCGCCGGCGCCTTTGCCGAATTATGGGCCACAGACGGTCAGTTTCCGGGTTCTGGAACTTACCGGTACAAAAATTATCAGTTCGGTCAAGAAGACGGCGGTTATTTTGCCGATTATTATTATATCTTCCTTGATCTACTCGCAATTGCTCTGGAAAATGGCCGAGATTCCGTCCGACACTTATCCGTTCGCTCAGCGCATGTGGGATATTATGGCCAAAAATAAATGTTTGACCATGAGTTCGACCATGGAAGGCGGCTCGCTCTTCTTTGAGGCGTTTAAGCTCAAATGGTTTGCTTGCGGCTTGAGTTTTGGCGTGGCCATTTTCACCGTGCTTTCGCTGCTGGGCTTGCCGACCCTCCTGTTTTATGGATTTGTGCGCGGTATGGGGTATGGGCCGGGTGGTCTTGTCTTTGAAATTATCGGCGCCTTGATAGCTCGTTATTATTTCCGCAAGAAATTCGGGAATATGTGGATGAAATATGCGCCTGTGCTTCTGGCAGGATATGCTTGCGGCATGGGGTTGATTGCGATGGTGGGTATGTCCATTGCCATCTTGAATAAGATGATGGCGCCCTTGGTGTTTTAATCATGAAAAGAAATTCCATTACCGCGCGCGCTTTGATCATCGGGATTCTGGCGTCGGCCGCTTTTGCGGTTATTTCCATTCTTACTTCCAATTTGCAGCAGGTCCAAATGGCTTCCTGCCAGATACCCGTATTGCCGTACCTGTTGCTGATCGTCATGGTGTTGCTGATCAATCCGATCTGTAAACTGATTCGCGTTATCCGCGTTTTTTCGACAGTTGAGTTGCTGACTGTTTTCCTGATGTGTTCTGTTTCCGCCGGCATTGCCAACTACGGCTTGGTGGAACAGGTTGTGCCAATTGCGGGAGGATTGTTCTACGGCGATTGGAATAATCCGCAATCGGCTTGGAATCGGCATATCACTCCGTTTGTCAAGGAAGCCTATTTTGTTTCCGAGCCTGGCATTCAAAAGGCGGCGCGTAAATATCATGCTTCATTTGAGACGCTTTTGGCGGACCGCACTGTTTATGATGCGGCCAATCGCGTTCGTAACACCGATGTTCGCGCGAGCGAGTTGGCGGATTCGATCAGCCGCGTTGAGGCAGACACATCTCTTTCGGAGAAAAGGAGAAAATTGCGGGTTAGTCAGTTGCGCAGCGATCTTGAGTTTGTTCGTCAAATGAATGCGGATGCCAGACAGGCTTGGTCCGAGCTGGCCGCTGCCGGAGCCTGTCCAGAGATAGATGAGGTTTTGCGTTTGTATCCGGAACGTATTGCGCAAGGGGTGGCGCGCATGGACGCCGATCAGGCCGATTTGACGGCGCTTGAGTCAAAAGCTTTTGAAAAAGTGGCTCTTTTTCGGCGCGGATTGCCGCGCGGCATGAGCGCCTTGCCCGGTATTATGCCGATGCGTGAAGATAATGCGGGCGCTTATTTTGCGCGTTTGCGGCGGCTTGTTGATGGCATGGGCGCGTTGCGCAGTGTCAAGGCTGCCATGCAAAAACTGGAGGGTTTGCCGCCGGACACCGCTCCTGATATGACGCTGCGCGCCGAATTGGATGGATTGCTGCAAAATGCCTGTGAGATTCTGGCGCCGATCGGTGATTCTGCGCGTTTTGAAGATTTGCGCGATTTGCTGCGCAAGGAAAAAACGCTCCTGGATTCCCAGCGCACACAGCGCATACAGGAGCTTGGCCCTTTGCGGGTCGGGATTTTGGATGCCGGCAAACAGGCGCAAGATGATCATCTTGACCGCGCAAGCGCTTTGGAGTCGGAAATCAAGCGGCTTGAACGGCAGCAGAATGCAAACAGCGTCAATCAGGAACGCAATAATGCGCAATTAACCTGCGCAATTAATGCGCAGGCGTTGATCCGTGATTTAAAAGGGATTGGTTCCGATTTGTCGGGCGGCGCGATGACGGCGCGCGAGTTGCATGGTCGGCTTGCGAGGTTGATTCCTGTTTTTGCGGGTATTGACGTTTCTGTTCGGCGTTATTTTGTGGGCGAAATTCCCTGGCAGCATTGGCTGCGTCCGCTGGTGCGTTGGGGGATTTTGATCGGCTTGACCTATCTGGTGTTTATGTCGCTTAATCTGCTTATTTTTCGGCAGTGGGCGCACAATGAAATGCTGACATATCCTTTGGCGGAATTGCCCAAGGCCTTGATCGGTGATGTTGATTCTGCTGCTTTAATTCCGGCTATCTATCGTAATAATTTGTTCTGGATCGGCGTGGCCATTGCCGGCGGCGTCATGGGCTGGAATTTGCTCTGCGCCTCCCAGATTGTACCTGGCTTGGTTCCGATTGAGATGCATAACTCGTGGGGTCCCTATGTCTATAACACAAAATTTGCGTCTCTGGGTAGTACGCGTTCGCATATTTTCTTTGTCATGATCGGCCTGGCCTTTTTGATTCCGAAAAACATATCGTTTTCGCTTTGGTTTTTCCATGTGTTGTTTCTTGTGCAAATTCTGCTGATCAGTTGGGCTGGATATAAAACATCATATACCTACAACTGGTGGTATTTGATGAATTTCCGTCTGGCCGAGGGGCAGGGGGCTTTGATGGTTTTTTCAATTTTCATTCTCTACAAATGCCGCCAGTATATTCTCTGTGCATTCATGCCTTCGACAGTCAGCCAGCTTGAAAGTGGCGAACGCCGGGAATTAAAGCTGGCCTCCTGGGCTTTTCTGGGCGGGTCGCTGGCCATTATTTTGCAGTTGTGGCTGGATATGGGCGCCAACCTTTTTCACACGGTTTTCTTTTATATTGCGATTATTTTGTTGACAGTCGGAATGGTGCGGGCCGTAACGGAAGGCGGCTTGCTGGCGGTCAAAACGCATGTCAGTCCTTTCCATGTGGTGCGCGCTTTTATAGGGCTTGATCAAAAATACTCGGTTGTTTCGCTTTTTACACTGTTGATTTTGTATTGCGGAATGATGTATCTGGATCTCAAGGTGTTTATTGCGCCGACCATGGCAAATGCGGTGAAGTTGCGCGAGGATTATCGTCTTAAACGAGTGAGTTTTCACATTATCATGGTCCTGGCCATCTTGATGGCTGCGGTTGCGGCCACAGTTGCGGTCTTTATAATGGCTTATAGCCGTGGCGCGGATAATATGACCCAATGGTTTTATACAAGTTTCCCGCGCTGGGCCATGTTCCATACAATTCGCAATATGATGACTGATGCGCCGGCTGCTTCGCCGGAAGGGCAGCTCTGGCTTGGTGTCGGCGCGCTAGGCATGGCTTTGCTGATTTTTTTGCGGCGTTATGTCTTCTGGATGCCGCATCCGCTCGGATTGGCGATGTATGTCAATCCGATCATGAACCTCTATTGGTTCTCGATTCTGATCGGCTGGATCGCCAACGTGATGATCACAAAGTATGGCAACAAAGAGGCTTACCAGCGTGTGCGCGGGTTGTTCGTTGGCTTGATTGTCGGTGAGTTGCTGATTGTGATTCTGGCGGTTATTGTCTCGGTGGTGTCGGGCGTGGTTATCCCGATTGATCTCAATCGCATGTAGGAGTGAAGTTGTTATGGCGGATAGTATTGTGCGTCAAATTCCTTCCCAGACGCCGGTGCCGTGGGGGGTTGCCTTTGCTGTTAGTTGGGGGAGTTTGCGCCGGCGTTTCATGCGCTCATTGATTACCATGCTTGGCGTGGTGCTCGGCATTGCGTTTTTGACTTATATGCGCATTAATGAAAATATTGTGCGCGCTTTGATTGGCGTGAATGATGACGCCTTGAATGTTTTGTTGCAAAAGGCGGGCATTGATATTTATGCGGCGAAGGGGTCGGACACCATGATGTTGTTGTTGATCGGGTTGTCTTTGCTGACTTGTCTGGTCGGTATTATCAATGCCATGCTGATGTCGGTGACCGAGCGTATCAAGGAAATCGGCACTTTGAAGTGTCTGGGGGCGGAAGACGCTTTTATTGTCAAAACCTATTTTATCGAATCTTCCATGCAGGGAGTGATTGGTACGGCTTTGGGCGCTTTGCTGGGGTTATTGATGGCCGTGGGGGTCGCTATGTTTTCCTATGGCGGCTGGGTTTTGCGCAGTTTTCCCGGCTGGTCAACGGTTCAGTCGCTTGGGTTGGCGATGTTGGTCGGTTCTTTGTTGTCGGTGGCTGCTTCCATTTTGCCGGCCTATTGGGCGGCGCTCAAACAGCCGGTGGATGCGATGAGGGTTGAAGAATGAAAGAAGATTTTGTTATTCGGTCCAAAGGTTTGACCAAGGTCTATCAGATGGGGGTTGAGGAAGTCCATGCCTTGCGCGGGATTACGCTTGATATTGAACGCGGCACCTATGTCTCGATTATGGGGCCTTCCGGATCTGGTAAATCCACGTTTTTTAATATTATCGGCGGTTTAGACAAGCCCACCGAGGGTGATGTTTGGATGGATGACCAGCGTTTTGGCGAAATGTCTTCCGGCCAAATGGCTTGGATTCGGTGTCATAAAATCGGTTATATTTTTCAGTCTTTTAACCTGATTCCTTCCATGACCGCGCTCGAAAATGTGGCGATTGCCCGTATTTTTTACGGACGTACGCCTGCGCAGGCGCGTGACGATGCGGCTGTTGTTCTGAAACAGGTGGGGCTTGATCATCGCATGCATCATTTGCCGGCTCAGCTTTCCGGCGGTCAGCAGCAGCGTGTGGCTATCGCGCGCGCCATTGTCAATCAACCGGCGGTTGTGCTGGCCGATGAGCCGACCGGTAATCTGGATTTGCGCACGGGTGAAGAAATTATTCAACTGTTGAATGAGATGAAAAACAGCATGCATATCACCGTGATTGCCGCCACGCATGATATGAAAATGCTTTCCGCTTCCGATGTTGTCGTCTGGATTAGTGACGGCGCGATTCAGCGTATCGCCCGACGCGGCGAAGTGAAAATTGAAGTGGGCACTATTGACGGCAAGACTCTGGCCTGAAAGAGGCGGGTCCATGATGATCTTGGCTGTAGGTTTGTTGCTTTGGGCGTTATTTCTGGTTGCTTTGGCGCGTGTGCTTTGGATTGCTTGCGCTGTCTGGCTGCCGCGCAGCCGTTTGGGTTTTTTCTTGTTGTTTGTGGTGTTGCTTTCCGCCGGTCTTTTGCTTTTTCGTCCGCATGAGGATATCTTTGGCGGTGAGGATCCCGGTTCCTATATCAATGCCGGGGTTACTTATGCGCGCCAGCGCGCTTTGTTTCGCAGCGACCCGCTTCTAAAACTTGTTCCGACTGCTGACCGCCCCGTTTTTTATTACGGGCATGCCGGATATGGTTTGACCAAGGATGCCTGTCTTTGGATGGTCAATAACGATCCGCCCATTCAGGGTCCCCGTTTCCAGCCGGCTTATCCGTTATTGATGGCCGTTGCCGCCTGGAGTGGTGCGCCGGTTTGGGCGTTATATGTAACGCCGTTGGCTGCTTTATTGACCGGTGTTGCGCTCATGGCCCTCGCTTTTATGCTCTTTCAAAGCGTTTGGGCCGGTCGGGCGGCATTTGTTTTTTTTCTGCTCAATCCTTTGACTATATGGCATGCGCGTTGCGCGCGTCCGGAAATCAGCGCGGCTTTCCTGGTGTTTTCCGGCGCAGTTCTTTTATTGCATGCCCGGCGCGCTTCGCTTTGGCGCGGTTGGTTGGATGTGATGCTTGGCGCGCTTTGTCTGGGGATGGCGCCGTTTTTTCATATTACCGCATGGCTGATTGTCATTCCGGCGGCTTGTGCGGTTGGTCTGACGATGTTGCGCGGACGTTATGATTTTTTGATTTACTTTCCATTTGCCTGGTGCGCGCTGTGGTTGTTTTATCTGCAGTCGGCCTTGATTACGGATTATTACCGGATTGGTTGGCCGATCGGTGTTGTTTTGCGCTATTGGCCTTTGGCGGCAGCCATGGTTTTGCTGGCGACCTGGATTGGCCGGCGAAATGCGCGCAAATGTTCCGCGCCGCCGACGCATATTGGCGGGCCGTGGCTGGTCGGCGCGCTGGCGTTTCTGACTATTTTATGTTTTTTTGTTTTGGGATTTGTGCGCGAACCGGATGGGAGCTTGCCGTTGCTGGCGGGGCGGTGGCGTAATTTTTTCTTTTTCACGAATTGGACGGCGCTGCTCAATATGGTTTCGCGTCCGATGGTGGTTCTTTATCTGGCCGGTTGGGTTTGCTGGCTGGTTCGTCCTTCCGGCGCCCATCGCGAACGGATAGTTGTTGCGCTGGTGTTTCTACCGGCCATGTTGCTGGCCGGCAATATCGGCGACCTGATGATGACGCGCTATTTTATGACGGCGATTGTGCCGGTTGCCTCGCTTTGTCTGGCGGGATTGATTGCCTGTTTGCCTGCTTTGCGTGTCGCGCCGCGCTGGCGCAAATTTCTGGCGCCGGGATTGATTGCTGTCTTGTGCGCTCTTGGATTGCAGCAGCGTACGCATTTGCTTGCCTTGGTCGAGCATCGTGGGTTTGTGCGGTTTTTGTCTGTTTTTGCGCAGATTATTCAGGAGGATCGCGGAATTTTGCTTGGCGAATATTCGCGGATTGCGGCGCCGCTTGAACATTTCTTTGGCGTTGATACGCTGGGGTTGGATAATGAGCGCCGCGCCGATTATGAAGTTGCGGAAAAAGCCTGGGCGCAGGTGATGCGCGCTCTGCCTGAGCGACCGGCGTTTTTTTTGACGCCTTTTCAGGCGCCGCGCAGCGATCTTTTTGATTTTGAGCTTGTTCGTGAAGCTGTTTTTCTGGATGCCGCGTTACAGCAGGCCTATCATTATCTGCCGACCCGCATTCGCAGCGGCGCCTTGAATCTGGCTTTGTATCGGATGATTTTAAAAAACGATGCCTGCCCCATGGAACAACAGCCTGATTTGTGTCTTTTGCCGATTGGTCCCGGCAATATGGGGTTGCGGCGGTTTGCCAATGTGCGTTGGGAACAGCCGAGTTTGGACGGTGTTTGGCTGGATCAAGCGCAGACAGTTTTGCTGCGTTGTCCGTCTGCGCCTGTCGAAAAATGCGCGCCGCGCGATTTGCTGTTGGTTGCGCATGTGGCGGGTGGGGAACCGGAGTTGCCTGAGCTGGATGGCGCAAACGGTTTTGCTGGTCTGACAAATGGCTCCGTTTTGCGGTTGACCGGAGATGCCTGGCTGATGACGCTGCGTCCGCCGCCGCCAGATAGTGATATAAATGGATGGCGCTTGCGCGCGCGTACGCCTTTCTTTTTGGCCGGCGCTTTTTTGCAAACTGCAGATGGCTGTGTTAATTTGCTTGATGATCTTGAAATTGCAAAAACAAACCATGTGCCGCCGGCTTTTTGTGCGCGTTGGGCTACCTCCTCCGCCGCATGCCTGATGCCTTCCGGGCAGTGGCGCCATCTGCTGGCTTTGGTCTACGCCCCGCCTTTTGACCAGTCGTTCTTCGGCGGTTGGGAGGCGGTTGGGTTCAAGGCGCATTCGTCGCGCTTGTTGCTGCGCCCGAATGGCTGGCAATGGGCGCTTTGGGCCTTGCCCGGAGATGCGCCTGTGTGCGCCTGGTGGCAGTTGCATTCGCCGCCCTGGAATCCGGAACGCCGCGGGTTTCCCGATAACCTCGGCTTGTTGTTTGGCCCGCTCTTTGCTGTGCGGTGATTGCTTTGCTTTGCTTTGATCTTTCCGCCCGCCCGAAGATGATTGCGTCATTCCCTGCGGATTGCCCGGCTCTCGCCCCACCAAAGACAAATTTGGCCACAATGGTGGGGCAAGGTGTCCCGGCCGAACCATCTTTTTCTATCATGACGCAGCCCTGCGCCCGAAAAATGTTGTGAGAAAAACTTGACTTGCCTGTATCGTGTTTTATACTGTTTCTTTTGGCGGGTTGATGCATGAGGCCGCGCCGGTAGTATCGGGCGTGGCTGCTGAAATGATGGAAATATAAATTTTGTTGCAGATTGGCGGCGTGCGATCATGAGCAGTAATGAGTTGTTGGCGGTTATTGAAAACATGGAAAAGGAGCGCGGTATAGACCGCGAATCCCTGATCCGTATGGTGGAAGACGCCTTGATCTCCGCGTCCCGCAAAAGCGTGGACGCAATACGTGATTTTCGCGTCGAGATAGATCGTAAGACTCTTGTAATCAAGGCCTATACCAAGGTTGAGGTAGCAGGAACCACCAGTGCGCGGGATGCTTTGATTTCGCTGGCGGAAGCTCGTAAAATCAAGCCGGATGCCCAGCTTGGCGATGTTGTGGAAGTTGAATTGAAGGCGCGTGATTTTGGGCGTATCGCCGCGCAGACAGCCAAACATGCCATTGTTCAGAAAATCCGGCAGGCGGAAAAGGATATTGTTGTCAAGGAGTATAAGGATCGGCTCGGCGATATTGTGAGCGGATCCATCGTGCGCATTGAGCGGGGCGATGTTATTATTGACTTGGGGCGCGTTGAGGCCATTATGCCGGCGCGTGAGCGTGTGCCGATTGAGGAATATCAGGTTGGCGATCGCATCCGCGCTTATGTCCTGAGCGTGCAGGATCATGTCAGTGGCCATCATATTGTGCTCTCGCGCAGTCATCCGGATTTCGTTAAACGTCTGTTTGAGCTTGAAATTTCAGAAATTGCCGATCAAACCATTGCAATCAAGGGCATTGCCCGCGAGCCGGGTTATCGCACAAAAATTGCCGTTGCCAGTAATGACGAAAAAGTTGACCCGGTCGGCGCATGCGTCGGAATGAAAGGCATGCGCGTTAAAAATATTGTGCGCGAATTGCTGGGCGAAAAAATAGATATCGTTCGCTGGAGCCCTGATCTGAAGACGTATGTAACCAATGCGCTCAATCCGGCCAAGTTAAATCAGATCATGATTGATGAGCGTTTCCAGAAAATAACGGTTATTGTGGATGCCGACCAGCTTTCACTGGCCATTGGCAAGCGCGGACAGAATGCCCGGTTGACGTCCAAACTGCTGGGCTGGAAAATAGATATTCAGAAAGACAAGGATGATGTCAGTTTTGAGGAACAGGTGGCCAAGGCTGTTGAAGATTTGACTTTGTTGATGGGGGTTGACAGAGACATGGCCGGGAAACTTGTGCATGCCGGTTTTCTGAGTTTGGAAGGCATTATTGAGGCGGATATTGCCGATTTGGAGGAGACAACCGGATTTGATGCGGAGACAGCCGCTTCCATTAAAAACGCCGCCGTGGCCGCCATGGAACGCGCGGCAAAATCTGATCAGCCAGCAAGCGAATAATTTTATGCGTGTTTATGATTTAGCTCATGAATTGAATGTTGCCAGCAAGGATTTGTTGGCCAGATTGCGCGCGGATGGTGTGGAGATCAAGAGTGCGTCGAGCGCTTTGCCTGAAGTGGCGGTGGCGCAGTTGCGCCGTCATTTTGCGCGTTCGTCAGTCTTGCCGCCTGTTGTTTCCGCAAAATCGGCGCCTTCCCCGGCGCCGCTTCCGGAAAAGCCGGCGCCTGCTTCCCCGCCGGTTGCGAAGCCGGTGGCGCCGGCTGTTCAGCCGGTCAAACCGAAGCCCAGGCAAAAGCCCAAGCCGGAGGTTTCCGGCGTGGATGTGCCGCCTGCGGCTGCGAAGCCGGTGGCGCCGCTGGTGATTACCTTGCGCGGCGCGATTACTGTGCGGGAACTGGCTGAACAATTGGGCGTCAAGCCCAATCAGCTGATTGCCGAGTTAATGGGGATGAACGTATTTGCGGCGATCAATCAACGGGTTGACCTGAAAGTGGTTCAGCAGATTGCCGAAAAACACGGCGCACAATTGGAGCATGAAAAGAAGACGCCGGACAAACCGTCTGTAACCAGGTCCGCCGACGATGATGTTCCGGAAATGGAGCGTCCCGAAGATCTGGAGCCGCGTCCGCCGGTGGTAACGTTTCTTGGGCATATTGATCACGGCAAAACTTCGCTTTTGGACCGGATTCGCAATACGGCGGTAGCCAAGGGTGAAGCGGGTGGTATAACCCAGCATATTGGCGCCTATACTGTCGAACGCCAAGGCAAAAAAATAACTTTTCTGGATACGCCGGGCCACGCTGCCTTTACCGCTATGCGCGCGCGCGGCGCGAATTTAACCGATATTGCCGTGCTTGTTGTTGCCGCTGATGATGGGATTATGCCGCAAACCGAAGAGGCTATCAAGCATGTTCAGGCGGCCAATACAACAATGATGGTGGCCATCAATAAGATTGATCTGCCGGGCGCGAATGTTGACCGTGTCAAACGCCAGTTGCAGTCCCTGGGGTTGACGCCTGAAGAATGGGGGGGCGCCATCGTTTGCGTGGAAGTTAGCGCCATGACCGGCGCAGGCGTGGATCATTTGCTGGAAATGATCGCCTTGCAGGCGGAAGTTTTGGAACTCAAGGCCAATCCGCATGTGCGCGCGCAGGGGTTTGTCATTGAGGCGCGTCTTGAGCCAGGCATGGGTCCGACAGCCAATTTGCTTGTTACCAACGGAACTTTGCATGTGGGCGATACGATTGTGGCGGGACCTTATTGCGGAAGAGTGAAAGCTTTGATCAATGATCATGGGATCAAGGTGCGCACGGTAACGCCTTCGCTTTCGGCCAAGTGTATGGGGCTTTCCGGCACGCCTAATGCCGGCGAGGCTTTTAAGGTTTATGCGAATGATCGGCTGGCGCGTGATGTCGCCTCCAACCGGGAAGCGGAATTGCGCGCTGCCCAATTGGGCGGGGTTTCGCGCAAGGCTACGCTGGAAGCTTTGCTGCAGGCGCAGGAACAGAAGCAGTCTGTTGCCCTGAACGTGGTGCTTAAATGCGACACATACGGCTCATTGGAGGCGCTGCGCAAGGAGTTGGGCGAAATCAAAAGCGATAAAGTCAATATTGTTATGGTGCTTTGCGGCGTCGGCAACATCAATGAAAACGATGTAACACTGGCAAGCGCTTCAAATGCGATTATTGTCGGATTCAATGTCAGCAAAGAGGAGGGAGTCAGCCAGGCGCAGAAACGCGAAGGTGTGGAAATCCGGCTTTACAGCATAATTTATCAGATTGCCGATGAAATCCGTGCGGCCATGAGCGGGCTCTTGATGCCGGAACTGCGCGAAAAATTGATGGGCCGCGCCGAAGTGCGGCAGGTTTTTCCATTCTCCAAGGTCAGCAAAGTGGCCGGCTGTCTGGTTGTTTCCGGGCGGGTGCATATACGACACAAGGTGCGCGTCAAACGGGCGGGCAATCTGCTCTACGAGGGTGGCATTTTGACTTTGCGGCGTTTCCAGGACGAGGTCAATGAAGTGCGCGAGGGACAGGAATGCGGCATTCGTCTGGATAATTTTTCGGATTTTGAGGTCGCGGATCTGCTCGAATTCGTGGATATCGAAAAAATCCCCCAGAAATTGTAATGCGCCCTGGCGAGGCTGCTTGCGGTGCATTTTTCCCTTGCGAAGGTGAGATTGTAATTATGGGTGTTGATCGTATAACGCGGCTGAATGCCTTGCTCAAGCGTGAGATTGGCGATTCGCTCTTTCGCGTAATGTGCGGGCGTGATTTTGATCTGGCCGCTGTTACGGTAACGCGTGTTTCCGTCAGCCGCGATTTGCGCGAGGCGCGCGTTTTTGTTTCGATCCGCGATCATCAAGATGATCGTCAGCAGATGCTGGCGGTGTTGAACAGTCGTCGTTCCGAATTACAGCAACGAATCAACCGTGATATCACCATCAAATATACGCCGCGCCTTGCTTTTGTATTGGATACTTCGATTGAAGAGGGCGATCGGGTGTTGAATTTGCTGGCCCGGTTGCCGCAAGAGAATGGACAAAACGATGAAGCGTGAGACAAACACATTGGCGCGCGCGGTTCCGGCTGCGCCGCATGGCTCATTTAGCGCGCTGGCGGCCGATGGTATTTTGCTGGTTGATAAGCCGTCCGGGATGACTTCGCACGATGTTGTTGATCGCATCCGGCGCCGTTTTCGTTTCGACAAGGTTGGGCATGCCGGCACATTGGATCCGCAAGCCACCGGTCTGTTGATTCTGATGATTGGCCGCGGAACAAAATTGGCCAATCAGCTTTTGGCGGGCGATAAGGTCTATGTCGGCGCCATGCGGCTCGGAATCAAGACCGATACACAGGATGCCGACGGCAAGGATGTTGGCGAATTTGATTGCAGTTTTGTTACGCGCGCCCGTCTGGAAGAGGAGATCAAGCGTTTGACCGGCGATATTATGCAGGTGCCGCCCATGGTTTCGGCTGCCAAGAAAAACGGAGTGCCATTGTATAAACTGGCGCGTCAGGGGAAAACTGTCGAACGGCAGCCGAAGCTTGTGCGCATCCACGAGTTTAAACTGTGTGAGTTCAATCCGCCCATGGCGTCTTTTCGTATTCATTCATCCAAGGGCGTGTATGTCCGCACGCTTTGCGCTGATATTGGGGAGGCGCTTGGTTGCGGGGCGCATCTTGCGCAATTGCGCCGTGAAAGCAGCGGCGTTTTTAGTTTGTGCGACGCCATGCCTTTGGACGCTTTGCTCGCTCTTGATCGGAACGGCTTGCTGGAACGAATGATTCCCATGACGCGTGTGATGCAGTGTTGCGGAATTCCATCATGAAGGTTTTTGCGCGCCTCGATTGCCTTCTGCATGCAAAAAAACCGGTAATGCTGGCAGCCGGTTTCTTTGACGGACTCCACCGTGGGCATCGTTGTATTATTGGCGAGGTCATCCGGGCGGCAAGGCGCGAGCAGGGTCTTTCCTGTGCGTTGACGTTTGATACCCATCCGCGGAAGGTTTTATGTCCGCATGCGGCGCCGAGTCTCTTGACGGATACTCCGCATAAATTGAGTTTGCTTGCCGAGACCGGACTGGATGTTTGCGTTGCGCTGCCGTTTAACAGGCGTATCGCCTCGATGGCGCCGCGTGCTTTTGCGGCTTTGCTTGCGCGTTCCGCGCCGGGTTTGCGTCAGATTGTTGTCGGGCGCAATTGGAGCTTTGGCCATGGCGGGAAAGGCACACCCGCGTTGCTGCAAAAACTGGCTGGCAAGCATGCCTTTACGGTCAGGATCATTCCGCCGGTGGTTTATCGTGGACAGCCGGTTTCGAGTACGCGCATTCGCCGCGCCGTGCTTGCCGGCAAACTTGGCGAAGCGCGCCGTATGTTGGGGCGTTCTTTTAGTATGCGGGGGACGGTGCGTTCCGGACGGCGTCTTGGACGCCGGCTTGGCGCGCCGACGGCCAATCTCGATCCGCACAACGAGGTGATGCCGCCGAATGGGGTTTATCTCGTGCGCGCGCGCATCGGTCGGCGGATCCATAACGGGCTTGTTAATATTGGCGTGCGCCCGACGCTGCGAGCGCAATTTGCCTCCGAATCGCGGCAGCGCTGCCTGGAACTGCATGTTCTTGATCTGCGCCGGAATCTCTACGGCAAAATTATCGAGGTGTTTTTTTTGAAAAAGATGCGTGCAGAGCGTGAATTTGCTGATCTTGATGCTTTGCGCGCTCAAATTGCGCGCGATCTTCGACGGGCACGGCGCTGGTTCGCCGGCTTTGATGAATAATTCCGGCAACCAGGAGGCAGCAAGCAATTGGCCATGCGAGCCGATTTATTTCCGGCTGTTTGCTCAGAAAAAAGATATTTCAACGGGAGCATAACGTCTCCCGGAAAGTAGGATTCTCCATATTCCGGAAGCATAACAGTACAAAGCCGGATCAGCCAGGCTGTCGCCGTCGAAATCACCGGCGACCGGCCAATCACCCGGAGCGCCATAGGTAAAAACAATTGGCTGATAACCGCATGTTGACAAATAAACAATCCAGGTTCCGGATGTATATTCGAAAAGAGCCGGATCGGCTTTATGGTCGTGGTCGAATAAGCCGGTCAATGGGCGGCAGACTCCTCCGCCCATATTGAATGTTGTGGCGGCATATCCTTGCCCGGAAAGTAAAACGTACCAGCGCGTTGTGCTTGCCTGGTAAAGACCCGGATCGGCCTTGCCGTCGCCATCAAAGTCGCCGGCGACCGGATGGGAGCCGGAGCAGCCAAATGCAAAAACGACCATTGCGTTTTTGTGTGCAGTCAGGCGGAGGCACCACAAGCCCAATTCATCATGGTAAAGTCCTGGGTCAGCCTTGCCGTCGCCATCGAAATCGGCCAACACCGGCTGGCAACCTTCAATGCCGTAAACAAGATTGCTGGTTTGTCCGGTTATCCGAATTTGCCATGTTCCTGTGTCATCGGCGTAAAGCGCCAATTCCGCTTTGCCATTTCCGATCCAATCGCCCATCAGCGGATAAACAACAGGTTCAGAGGCGGGTCCGTTTCCGATAAAATCAATGCCTGCGCAGTTTCCGGCGGCGGCGGCATAGTTGCGCGAGAGTCCTGTGTTAACTGATCGTGTCCGGAAAGTATAGCCTGGTTTTGCGACCGTCAGGTTGTAAGTTGATGAAGATGGCAGACAGGGCAAGGCATAGATTCCGCGGCGATTGGACCAAACCTGCGCTTGTCCGCCGCCGGCATGGGTTGCGGTTATACGGGCGCCGGTGATGGGATTGCCGAAGGCGTCGCAGATCCGTCCGCTGATGATTTCACCTGTGCCGCCGGGAAATATATTGTAAAGGCAGGCATTGAGACAGTCGAATTCAAGTGTGGCGTCAATATTTGGCAAGGCATACCAGGTGTTATCGGCGGAATTGTCTTCGCCCCATCCCATATTGAGATGATGATACATAATTCCGTTGTGATATCCGTAGCCATCGCAGAGGATTGCATGAGCCCCGCCGGAGCCGGAGACGGAAAGCAGGCATGGTAAGCCGGCATCGAGATTGGGGATGAGCATTCCGATCAAGCCGGATCCGATGTAATTAAAATTATTCCAGCCGTAAATGACGTTGGCAAACAAAAAAACGTTCCCAAGCGCCTGCATGCAGGCAACCATGTCTGCGCTTGATCCTATGGGGCCATAGCGCATATTAACGGCAATGCCGGCGTCGAAGCACAACGCGCCAATGGCCTGACGTTGCGATTGCGGTGTGTTGGCGCAGGGACTGTAAGGCATGCTGTCCCAGTTATAGGCGCCTCCGTAGCCATCGCCGCCCTTGATGGTAAGGGTTTGATATGGATGGGGATCGTTTTCGACAACCACCTCGAACTGACGCGGACCAACGGCGGTGACGGGATGGCGGTAATAACGCATTAATTGCGCCATGGCTGTCGCCACGCAGCCGCATGGATAATGATTGGGCGTGTAATAATTATAGCACAACTCGCCGTCGGTCTTTTTTTGATCCCAGGTTGATTGGAGCAGGGGCGGCACACGCAAGTCGGAAGTTTTTGTCAGATGTGCGCCGAGTGCGGGTGGGGACTGCAAGGCTTGCCACATCATTACGGCATTGGCGCAATTGCCCGGAGGGCATGAGGATGTGTTTTCCAGCCAACGCATGCGGGCTTTCAAATCCGCGCCAACAAGTGTTGTGAGCGGATGATTGGTGTTATGGCTCCAAACGCCTTTGGCGGAAAAAGCCAAAACCGGTTCAATCCGATTGTCGCCTGGCATAATGACCATGCCGTTGGGTTTTAGATAAATCACATATCCCAAATCCGCCAGTTTTTCGACAGATAAAATTTCAACACCAATATTTAAATCAAAAGGCGTATTGTCGGTGAGAAGCCAGTTGGCGCAGGCTTGCCGTGCCTGCGCCAGGCTGACCGGCGCGGCCGGGCTGTTTATGCTCCCAAAGAGGCATATGGATATCGCAAGGGCTCTGATTTTGCTCGGCATAATTTACCCCTGAAGATTGATTGTTTAAAACGCAGCTCCAGCATTATTAATATAGCCTTGGCCTGTTCAAAATACAATCAAAAACGAAAACCTGAATTTAGCATTGACACATGTCAGGTTGCTCCGTATCATTTAAAGACATGGAAGCTTAACCGGCGTTGGATAAGTGTATTGATCGTCATGAATGGAGGGAATATGTCAACCGTTCGGGATTTGTTGAACAGCAAAAAATCGAAGGAAGTTTATTCGATCGCGCCTGATGCCACCGTTTATAAGGCGCTTGAACTAATGTGCGCCAGGGAAGTCGGCGCGCTGATGGTGATGAAAAAGAAAGAGGTGGTTGGAATTATCTCGGAACGCGACTAAGCGCGCAAAATAAGTTTGCGTGGCAAATCCGCCAAAACCACCAAGGTCAGCCAGGTGATGACCACAAAACTGGTGCAGGTTGGTCCGCATAACTCCGTGGATGAGTGCATGGTTTTGATGACCGGCAAGCATGTGCGTCATCTGCCTGTTTTTGAGCATGGTAAATTTATCGCCATTGTTTCAATCGGCGATGTGGTTAAATTTATTATATCGAAGCAGGAGATGTTGATTGAGCAACTGAGCAATTACATTGCCGGCGGTTATTGAGGTTGGGTTGGATGTCCAATATGCTGGGCAACCATCGCATTTCCGAGAGTGATTCCATCAAATTTCGTTTGTGGATAATCGGCGGCGAGCGGTTTCGTAATACGGCGGCGCGTTTCTGGGATGCGCTGCTCCAGGAGGCGGTGCTTTCTCATGCCGGCTGCCACCGCTTGGTTTTGGAAACACTGTCTGCCGTGCTGCTTGAGCGTGTTTTGTTGTTTCCGGAATCAGTGCGGGATGCTCTGGAAGGAGCGGGGACGGCTGATTCGGTCGGCAAGGCGCTTAAAGCGGCTTTGATTGAGCTGGAAATTTGCGGCATGCCCTGCGCGGTTGAGATCAGCATGTATGACAAGCTGCGGGAGCTGCAAAAAAGTGTTTTGCCGCTTGATTGTGTGGATGCCGATATTTTCGCTTACCTGACGGCATGGTTGTTGGAATGGGCGGGCTTGCCCGAATATCAATGGATGGATGAGAAATTGACCGGTAGTTTCGGAGTGGGCTTTGCCGGTTCCATTACCGGCATTTTGATCCGGTTTGTTTTTGAGCGTTTGCATCTAAGCGAGGGTTTGTTTCGCTGGCGGCTTGATTTGGCTTGGCGCGAGGCGCCGTCTGTGTGCGATGCGCGCTGATTATTCTGCGCTGGCGCAAAAGGACGGTGTATGAACGAAATGGCGTTTTTGAGAGATTTGGCGGTTGTTTTGACCTTGGCGGGTGTGGCGGCGCTGGTCTGTCAATGGTTGAAGCAGCCGCGTGTTATCGGTTATATCCTGGCCGGGGCGTTGATCACGGCGCTTTCGCGATATTATCCGGTGCTTTCCGACAAGGCAAGCATTCGCACTCTGGCGGAATTGGGTATAATTTTCCTGATGTTTTCGATGGGGCTGGACTTCAATCTGCGCCGGCTCCGCGCGGTGGGATCGGCGGCTTTTGTTGTTGCGCTTGTGGACGTGATTTTCATGTTGTGGCTTGGTTTTATGATTGGCCACGCATTAGGCTGGAGTATGCTGGAAAGCCTTTTTTTAGGCGCCATTATCTGTGATTCTTCCACGGCGATTCTCACTAAAGTGTTGGGCGAGACCGGGCGGCGCAAGGAGCCCTTTGCTCAATTGATGCTTGGCGCCACGATTATCGAGGATTTGCTGGCGGTGGCGCTGATTGCAGTGCTGAGCGGTTTGGCGATGACCGGCGCGCTGCAAACCGGCCTGGTTCTGGGCCGCATGGGCGCGCTGGCTGTCTTTCTGATTATGCTGGTTGTCGGCGGCTTGATTGCCTTGCCTCGTTTTTTGGGTTTTATTGGCCGCATGCATAATGATGAACTGCTGCTAATTACTGTTGTGAGCATTGCCTTCGGTGTGGCGCTGTTGGCTATGCGGCTGCGTTTTTCGCTGGCGCTGGGTGCTTTTATCGTCGGCGCGGTTATGTCTGAGGCGCGGCAGCGCGTCCGGATTGAAATGCTTACCGATCCTTTACGCGATGTGTTTGCGGCGGTTTTTTTCGTGGCGATCGGCATGATGGTTAATGCGGCGATGGTGTTTGCAAATATCGGCGTAGTTCTGCTGCTGACCATGACGGTGATGGTCGGCAAATTTCTGGCCACCAGCACGGGCGCTTTTCTGATGGGCAATGACCGTGAGCGCTCCGTGCAAGTCGGATGCGGGATGGCGCAGATTAATGAGTTTGCCCTGATCATTGCCGCATTGGGCGCCAGCACGGGGGTTACACGCGAGTCGCTTTATCCGGTGGCGGTTTCAGTCTCGGTTTTGACGACTTTCTTGAACCCATATTTGTTGCGCCTGGCTCCGGATATTTATCGTCTGCAGGAAATGATGTTGCCGGAGCGCTGGCGCAATTTCCTGGCCGGTTATACCGATTGGGCCGGACGTTTCCGGGCGCAACGCTCGGATGACGCCGTGCGCCGCGCGGTGCATCGCTCTTTGATCATTATTTTGATCAATTTGGGCTGGATTGCCGGTATTTTTATTGCGACGGCCTATTTGGCGCGCAGGTGGCCCGGCCTCTTCATGGTTGTGCCGGAAAAATTTGGCGGCGCCAATGTGGTTTTTTGGTTCGCGGCGGCTGTTTTGGTGATTCCTTTTCTTGTGGCCACCTTGCGTAAATTGCAGGCGTTGGGCATGATTCTGGCGGAAATAAAATTTCCGCTTACCGAGTCTGGCGGGGCGCGGTACGTCATTGCTCGTTCAATGACGGAAATAGCCGTGCTTGTTACGGGAAGCCTGGCGCTTGGTTTTTTTATTATTATGCTCAGTTCCGCTATTTTGCCGCCTTGGCCGATTCTGTTGCTTTTGTTGTTGGCGCTGCTTTTGCTCACGACTTTGCTTTGGAAATTTAATATCCGTTTATATGCGCGGGCGCAAACGGCGCTGCGTGATGTGATGGCCGGCGCTCAGGAGTGGTTTAGTCTGCATCCTGTCGGGGCAATGCCGTATTGGTTTCGCGACGCGCGCCTGGGGACGGTGCGCCTTACGCATCAATCGCGGATTGTCGGTCAGGTGATTCGTGATTTGAATTTGCGTAACGCCACCGGCGCCACGATTATTGGAATCGAGCGCGGGCAGCATACGATTGTCAATCCGGATGCCGATGAAACATTCCATGCCGGGGATCGGGTTATGTTGCTGGGTACGGTAAGTCAAATCGAAAAAGCGCGCGATTGGTTGTGCGAGGATGCCGAGTTTTGTGCTTCCGCGCCCGGCGCCGGGACATAGTTGGTCCATAATTGGAGCGCTGGTTTTCAACCCTGTTGCTTATCGCTTCCGGGAACGTCCAGTGTATCGCAAGATTGAGCGGAGATCAATTGTTTGGTTGGCCGGCGGCAAGTGTGTTATGGAGCAGCGTCAGTAAATCAGGCCACCGAAATGGTTTGCTCATATAGCCGGCTGCGCCAAAATGCCGCGCTTTTTGGCGGTCTTCCATTGTCGTGCGCGCGGTCAGAAAAATGACGGGTATTTTGGCTGTCTGCGGTTGTCGGCGCAGTTGCTGAAATACATCAAAGCCGTTTAAATCCGGCAGGCAGATGTCGAGCAAAATCAAATCTGGTTTTTCCTTGCTGATTTCGGCCAAGGCGCTGATTCCATCCGTGGCGCGGCAAATCCGGAAGCCCTCCGCCATGAGGCGCATTTCCAGCGCCTGGATCAGATCGAGTTCATCGTCAACTATGAAAACAGTGGCGTTGTTCATTGCGATTGGGGTGTGCCTTTGCGGGGTTCGGCGCCTGGGGTATCAAGTAGTTTGCGCACTTTATCGGCAAATTCGTCGAAGTCGAACGGTTTGCAAAGGAAATCATCGCAACCCATGCGCATAATTTCGTCTATATCGCTGCGGAATCCGGAGACAACCAGAAACTTGGTGTTATTCCGCGGCAGGCGTTTGGTCATGGAGTCGAAGACACGTTTGCCGTCAATATCCGGCAGATGCAGATCCAGCACAACCAAATCCGGTTTCCATTCGCCGAAATGGATACAGGCGTCATACCCGCTGGTGGTTGATTTAAGATCAAGCCCTGCTCCGGATTCGTGGAGTACTCTCGTCATCAGGTTCAAAATAGGGGCGTCGTCATCAACAAGCAGCACACGGCGTGGCGTGGTCTCCGTCTGTTCAGACGGCAACGGCGACAGGCTGGCGATTGCCTGTTCAAGCCATTCTGCCGGTGTGCGCGAATGATCCGGTTGCAGATAGGCTACGCAAAATGGAGCGGGGGGCGCTTCGTTTTTGTTTTTCAGCGCATATTGCAGGCGGCAAATGATACCGTTCTCGGTTATTTCGGATGCGTCAAGCAACATGATCAAAGCGCGGTTGGCTTCGAAAATAAATGTTTGGGCTGCCGGACAATCGAGCGCCGTTGTCATTATTGCGCACAGATCATGCAGTGGCGCAAGATCGTCCGCTGTTTTTGATTGTTCCATATTGCGCAAAACCAGCATGCCGAGTGGACGTCCGCGCGCTTCCATGAAACGCAGGCGGTCGGACAAAAATGCGTTGAAATCGAGTTCTTCGGCATAGTTTGGCAGAGTAAAGAAAAAGCAGCTGCCTTTTTCCGGCGCGCTTTCCACCTGTAATATTCCTTCGTGAATATCAATGATGTGCTTGCTGATAGCCAGGCCGAGACCTGTGCCTTTGCTGCCGGAACCATCGTCGGAACGGGCGATTTGTACAAATGCCTCAAAAATACGATTCTGATCTTCGGGGCGGATGCCCGGCCCGTTGTCGGTAACATCTATGCGGACCGCATTTTCTTGTGCCGTGGCGGAAAGTGTGATTGTGCCGCCGTCCGGCGTGAATTTTACGGCATTACCGAGCAGATTGGTCAAAACCTGCGCGATTTTGTCGCGGTCGCAGAGTACATCGGGGATGGTTTCCGGGATCTCGATATTTAATTGTTGATGGCGCAGCAGGCATTGCGGCAGAAAATCATGATGACATTGCTGGAGCATTTCGCCGATTTTGCTGCGTTCCCGGCGGAATTCTTCACGCCCGGACTCGATGCGCCCGAGGTCAAGCACGTTTTCGATCAGGCCGGCCAGACGTTCGCAATTGCGCAGGACTGTGTCCAGGCATTCTTTTTGTTTAGGCGCGACCGGCCCGGCAATGCCGTCATTGACCAGTGATACGAACGTATTGATAATGGTCAGCGGTGTGCGCAATTCATGGGAGACATTGGAAACAAAACGCGATTTGGAAACATCCAGTTCCCGCAGTCGTGATACGGTTTGTCGGAGCGCCTCCTCCGCGCGTTTGCGTTTGGTGATATTACGCACAAAAAAGCAGAGATGTCCTTCCGGGGTCAGCACCAATCGGTTGGTGGCTATTTCGGCGGGAAAGGTGGTTTGA
>CAZMFH010000004.1:0-20383 GCA_964565485.1 uncultured Verrucomicrobiota bacterium
AATTTGCGGATGTAGTCGGTCAGGAACATGTCATCCGAACTTTATCCAATGCCATCGCCATGGATCGTGTGGCGCACGCCTATTTGTTCGTCGGCCCGCGCGGCATCGGCAAGACCTCCATTGCGCGCATTTTCGCCAAGGCGCTCAACTGCCTGAAGGGCGTGAGCGCAAAGCCCTGCGACGCATGCGACTCCTGCCT
The DNA here is from genome assembly GCA_964565485.1 of uncultured Verrucomicrobiota bacterium. Lineage (GTDB taxonomy): Bacteria > Verrucomicrobiota > Kiritimatiellia > JAAZAB01 > JAAZAB01 > CAZMFH01. The sequence continues at coordinate 200 of CAZMFH010000004.1, forward strand.
TGAGATCATGCGCGGGTCAAGCCTCGATGTGCATGAAATTGACGCGGCCTCCAACCGCGGCATCGAGGAAATGCGCGCATTACGCGAAACCATCCGCTATGCGCCGGCGCGGCGCTACAAGATTTATATCATTGATGAAGTGCATATGCTCACAACGGAAGCCTTTAATGCGCTCCTGAAAACCCTGGAGGAACCGCCAACGCACATCAAATTCCTCCTGGCCACAACGGAACCGCACAAGATACCCGCCACAATCCTTTCGCGTTGCCAACGCTTTGATTTGCGCCGCATTCCCGCGCGCAAGCTGGCGGAACGGCTGCGTTTAATTGCAGATAACGAAAAGATCACGATTGATGAAGGCGCGCTCGCAGCTCTGGCGCGGGTCGCGGAAGGCGGCTTGCGCGACGCCGAATCAGCGCTGGACCAATTAATTGCATTTGAGGGACGGGAAATCAGGGAGGAGGATGTGCTCTCTGTTTTCGGGCTTGTCTCGCTTCAGGCGCTGCATGATCTTTCAACCGCGCTCTTTACCGGAGATGTAGCCACAGTCATACGTCAGATTGAAAATCTCGATCAACAAGGCAAGGATATGCAGCGCCTGTTGCTGGAAATTCTGGAACACGTCCGCAATCTGCTTGTCTTTTTGCAGGCTGGCGAAGCCCTGGCGGCGCTCGATCTGACCGAAGCGCAAATGGAGGGACTGAAAAAACAGGCCGGTTTGATTCACCCCGACCGCCTGCTGCGGCTGGCTGACAGCCTGATGGAAACCATGGATCGCCTGCCTTATGCGCTTTCCCGTAAAACCCTCATGGAAACCGCCTTGATTCGCTGTGCGCGCCTGGCAACAGTCGTCTCGCTTGACGAAATCATGGAGCGGCTCACCCGCCTGCAAAACAACTCCGGTTTGGGCGCGCCCGACGCCGCGCCAAAGCCTGCCGTGCCGGGCGCCGACCACACGAGCGCGGCAGCGACAACACCATTGGAAGCGCACTCGAATCCTCCCGCTCCGCCGGCCAAGCATGGCATCACCCCGCAGCATGATGAGCTTGCGCGCTTACAGAAAGACTGGCCGGCCATCATTGAAAAAGTCGGCTGCATGACTCCACTGGCGCGCGGCTGCTTTATGGATGCAAAGCCTTTGAGCGCAGTCAAAGATAAAATCGCCATCGGTTTTGATGCTGAATTTTCCGACCGAATCGAGCAGGCGCGTGAAGCACGCCATCAAGCCGCTCTGCAAAAAGTGCTTTCCGAACACCTGCGCCGGCCAATCACAGTCGAATATGTTGTCCGGCAAGGCGACAATCCGTCCACCCCACACGCGGACGACAAGGACAACACCGAACGCAAGGTCGTCAAAGCCACACTCCAGCACAAAAAGAAATGGTTTGCCGAACCGGCCGTCCAGAAAACCATGGAAATGTTTGGCGGCAATATCCAGGAAATCCGGGAATAAACGTCTGATTTGGAAGACAGAGCAGCGCAAAACAGATCAAAACATTCGAGAGGAAACACGTTATGACAAACATGTTCAAAATGATTAAAGACGCCGCAATGATGCGCAAAAACGTGAACAAACTGCAGGCGCAACTGCGCTCCAAAACCGTGGATTACACCGGCGGCGACGGACTGATCACAGTAACAGCACGCGGCGACTCCACCATCTCCGCCATCCGTATTGACCCAAAGGCCATTGACCCGGCCCGGCCGGCTTTGCTGGAAAAACGCCTGCTTGCGGCAGTTGACGGCGCGCTGGAAGCGGCCCGCAAAATGAGCGCCGAAAGCATGCAGGAAATCATGAAAGACCTTGGGATGCCGAATATTCCCGGATTAAGCTGATGTGGCGCAAAAGCACGCAACCGGATTTTGACGTTTAAGAATGAAGACCTTACCGGCGCTTGAACAATTGATTGCATGTTTCAGCAAACTACCCGGTGTCGGCCGGCGATCGGCGGAACGTATGGCGCTGAAACTGGTCAGCGATACTTCCGGACTGCTGCAAAACATGACCGCCGCCCTTGAAGCAACCGGACGCTCCATTATCCGCTGTTCGACGTGCGGCGCCCTGACGGAGCGCGAACGCGACCCGTGCCGGTTCTGCATTGATCCAATGCGCGACACCGCCGTTTTGTGCGTGGTCGAAGATCCCGCCGACGTCATGCGGATCGAGAAGGCCGGCGGATATCGCGGGCGCTACCACGTACTGCACGGCAAACTTTCGCCCATGCAAGGCATCGGTCCTGAGCAGCTTTGCCTGGAAGCCCTGACCAAACGGCTGCAACGCGAGCCAATCAGGGAAATCATTCTTGCGCTTAATACCGACGTGGAAAGCGACGCAACCGCCGCGCTGATCCGCGAACGTTTGAACGGATGCCGCGCCCGCATCACACGTCCGGCCATGGGCATACCGGCCGGCAGCGGCATTGCCTATTCGGATGCGGTTACATTGGCGCGCGCCTTCAGCGCGCGCCAGACTTTTTCCTGAAAATCCGCCGGAAAGTTTATTTTACAGATTTGCCCTTCAAGGCATGGAGGTAATATCCGGCCAGCGCCAGCGCCACGACCAGAACGCCGGTCAGGAGCAAAACAATTCCCCTGTTTTTCCGGCCGGAGGTTTCCGGCGGTTCTTGCGCCGCGACAACCGGTTGATCGGCAAGCGTAACCGGCGCGCTTATTGCCTTTTTGGGCATGCTGCCGAATCCGCGCGCCAACAATTCCGCAGCCTTGGCGTTGCGAATTTTTTTATCCGAGCTTCCCAGAATCACAACAATCACACGCGCATCATCACGGCGCGCAGTGGCGACAATCGAATATCCGGCTGCGGTAAAATACCCGGTCTTCATGCCGTCGCACCCATCGAAACGCCCCAAAAGCGGGTTATGCGTTCGCATAATAAAAGTGTTATTACGAAAACCGCGCTCGCGTGTTGCCGTATACCGCAGCGTATCGGGATGCTTGAGCAACTCGCGCGCAAGGCGCGCCATGTCGCGGGCGGTTGAGCTATCAGGGTTTTGGCCGGTCTGTGGCGGAAGCCCATGAACGGAATGAAACTGTGTGTTTTTCATGCCCAGCTCGGCAGCGCGCCGGTTCATCAACGCCACAAACGCCTCCTTGCTTCCAGCCACATGAATGGCCAGCGCCATGGCGGCATCATTGGCCGATTGCACCATAAGCGCGTAAAGCATATCGTCAATGGTAAAAGACTCGTGCTCCTTCAGATACACCTGGGAACCGCCAATCCGCGCGGCTTCCGCAGTTACCGGAACCTGATCCTGCAAACGCAACTCACCTGTCTGGGCTTTTTCCAAAACAATCAAAAGCACCATAAGCTTTAAAACACTGGCCGGATAAGCCGGCGCATCAGGGTTTTCGGCAAACAAGATCTGCCCGCTTTCGGCATCAATCGCCATGGCACTTTGATAAGGATTGCAGGCCAGCGTCCCTATTTTGGCGCGCTGTGCCGAAACCGAACGCAAGGCAGCCAGACTGAACACCAAGGCAACGGACAGCAGCCAACCGGCATGAATTTTGTATTTCATAAATATTTCCCTTTATTATAATCAACGGCGCAGGAAAATTTTTCTCCAGGCGCGCATGAGCAAGAGTTTCGAGGAATTGCCTTGGGAGTCAAGCCGGAAATTAAGCGCGCGACGCAAAACATTTCTGCATGTAATGGCGGGTTAAATCTTGAGGGAAGCATGCCTATTCGCGAATATATTGCCAAGGACGCGCAGCAAGCCTGCGCCGCCTGCCGTTGCGCGTTTGAACGCCTTGAAAAGATGCACGCTGCGCCGCTGACGCAATGCCCCGACTGCGGCGCGCCGGTCGAACGCCTGATTTCAGCCGCAAGCGTGGGCGCATCGCGCAGCAGCCTGGATACCCGCGCCAAAAAAGCCGGATTCCATAAACTCAAAAGACTGGGCCGGGGTGAATATGAAAAACAATACTGAAGCTTCTGCGGTTGACTTCCATTATTTGTTCGGCCCGGTGCCTTCGCGGCGTTTTGGACTTTCGCTGGGCATTGACATGGTTCCGCGCAAAACCTGTACGCTTGATTGTGTTTTTTGCGAAGTCGGCGCAACAACATGCCGCACACTCGAACGCCGCGAATATGTGCCGACGCGCCTGCTGCTCGACGAGCTATCAGCCTGGTTTGCGCTGCGTCAAACCGCCGATTACATTACCGTGGCCGGTTCCGGCGAGCCGACGCTCCATACGGGCTTCGGTGAAATTCTCGCGGCCATCCGCGCGCGCGGCGGCATCCCTTCCGCGCTGTTGACCAACAGCACACTCCTGCATCTACCGGAAGTGCGCCGCGCCGCCGCCAAAGCCGATGTCGTCAAAGCCACTTTGCTGGCCTGGGATCAGGCATCCTTCACGGCCGTTACCCGCGCACATCCGGAGTTGTGTTTTGCGGCTTGTCTGGATGGCCTGCGCCTCTTCCGAAGCGAATATAAAGGGCAACTCTGGCTGGAAGTTTTTATTGTGCCGGGCATCAACGCCGCTCCGGATCAGGTGCGGGCCATTGCAAAACTGGCCAAAGGAATCAAGCCGGACCGCGTGCAGTTGAACACGGCCGTCCGTCCGACGGCCCAACAAAATATTACTCCGCTTGCGCCGGAACATCTGCAAGAGCTGACAAGCCTGTTCACCCCGGCGGCGGAAATCATCGCGCGTTTTTCATCAACAGGCTTGCCTGCGCGCGGCGCAACGGATGCCGCCATCCTGGCGATGCTGCAACGCCGCCCCTGCACGGCCGCGGATATCGTCAAGATTTCCGGCCTTGCCCCGGCATCTGTCGCCGAAATGCTGCACAAACTGGTTGCGCAAAAGCGGCTAAGCGCGCAAACACATTCCGGCGAAACATATTATCACCAAATTGATTCTTGAGTTACAATGTTTGATGCGATAGGATGGCAGAAATGAGGAAAACACCAAAACTGATGAGGGATATCCGATGAGTTTCTTGAAACGTTTGTTCGGCGGCAAGGATGAAACATGCGCAGCGAAACCGGTGATTGCCGGCAACCAGATTTGTCTTGTGGATGCCAGCAGCATCCTGGAAGCGCGCCAGCGCAACAACATAGGCCAAGGCAGTCCGCGCGACCATTTCGCGGTATTGCGCGCCCTGGCCCAATTCGCAAACCGGGAAGATATGGAACTGATCGCCGTCTTTAACGGACGCCCGCTGCGTGAAGCCGGCGAAGGCGGCTTGTACAAGCGTGTGCGCGTGTTCTACGCGGAAAACAATCAAGCAGTCCGCGCCAGAATCAAAGAATTAATCGAAAAATACGGCGCGCGCAAACAGGTTGTTGTGGTTTCGGCCGAAGCCGGGATCGAAAGCGAAGCGCGGCAAATGGGCGCCACCTGCATGCGCGCCTCAACGCTCAAAAAAAACATCGAAGAATACGATGAGCGCGAACATTCCGACCGTAACAACCGTGAACGCGGCGGCAATCGCGCGGCCAACGCCAATCGCGACAATGCCAATGCCGGCAACAACGCGCCAACTCCGCCGGCACAAAAAAGCAACAATGCCGAACCATCCGCCGGAGCGCCACCGCGCGCGCCGCAAAAACCTCCGGCCGACAAACCCAACGCCGAAGTGCTGAATCTGATTGATCCGATGTAAATTTGAAAGAAGTCAGAATTCAGAATGCAGAATAAATGTAAACTGTTGATGATAAGCGATGGGCTGGATTTTACATTCTCTTCCTGCTTAACTTTTGCATTGTTAATTGCTAATTGATAATTTTAACTTTCCATCCGCTTCCCAAGAATCCACGCCGTTACCGGCGCGGCTACGAAAGCACATTGGAGGGCGCGGTTCAACCCGCGCCGAAAGCGGATAAGGCTGGGGTGTAACCCAGCCCTCCGAGGGAAATTGGTTACATTATCGGAGGGCGCACCTTTCGACAGCATGTTCTTCATGTAGCCGCCGCCGTGAGGCGGTGGCGCCTCTTCCAGAATCCACGTCAAGCGTTCAGCGTTTGGCGTCAGCATCGCTCTACGCTTTCCGCTCCACGCTCGGACGTCCTTTGCTCCCAACTTTTGAAAGCAACTCAATTGGGTTCGGCTGCCAAACGCGGCGCCAATTGAAACAAGGCTATTCCAGCCGCCACGGAAGCGTTGAGCGAAGTTATTCTGCCAGACTGTGGAATATGCACCACATGATGCGCCTGATTGACGATGTGCTGCCCCACAGCGCGATGTTCGCCGCCAATCACAAGCAGAAGTTTGGCAGGCAAATGCGTACACATGCGCTGAATTGACTCGCGCCCGCGCGCGTCAAGCACCACAAGCGTAAATCCCAGCAGCAAAAGCGCCTTGACATATTCGTTGGCGGTCTGTTCGCGGGCAATGCGCAGATACTCCGTCGCGCCGGAAGCAGCCTTGACCACCGAGGGATAGATTTCCGGCACCCCCCGGTTGGCCAGTAAAACATCGCGCCACCCGAATATTTCCGCGCTGCGCAAGATAGCGCCGACATTTTGGGGATCCTCAACATTGTCAATCAACAAAAGGCGGGCGGCGCCAAAAAGAGTTTGGACGGCGGCATACGGATAAGATTCGGTTTCCAAAACCACACCCTGGTGTTCCGTCGTCCGGCAGATGTCGAAAAGCCGGCGTTTTTCCGCAGCATGCACGGGCACATGCGCCGTATTGAGCAATTCCACCAGCTTGCGCCGACGCGCGCCATGCGCGCCGGCCGGACCCAAATAGGCGGCACGCACTGCGCGCCGACCGGCGCGCAAGACTTCAAAGGCCGGATTGATGCCGTAAATATATTCCGTATTCATTTTAACACCTTTCTTCCGCGGCGCGCCCCGGCAACATGATGGACGGCATCAGCCAATTCATGCGTCAGCGCGGCCAGACGCCGCTCATGCGCAGCCTCCACCAGGGCGCTGCCGACAACAACAGCATCGGCATAACGCGCCACTTCGCGCGCCTGCGCGCCGTTGCGAATGCCGAAACCGGCGGCAACCGGCAAGCGGGTGCAACCGCGCAAAACCTCAATCCGCCTGCGCAAATCAAGCCCCAGACTCTTGCGCGCGCCGGTAACACCCTTGACCAGCACATAATAAACAAACCCTTCCGCCCGCGCCAAAAGCTGCCGGACGCGCGCCGGCGGGGTGGTCGGCGCAATCAACTGAATGAACAACAAACCGTGGCGGCGCATAAAACAACGCAGTTCCCCGGCTTCCTCGTCGGGCAAGTCCACAACCAAAATCCCGTCAATGCCCGCCCGTGCCGCATCACGACAAAGCGCTTCATAGCCGTAGCGGAAAAGCGGGTTGGCATAGCTGAACAGCACAATGGGCGTATCAAATGATTTGCGCAGCCGCGCGGCCAACGCCAGAATTTGCTTCAAATTCACGCCGGCTGCCAGCGCGCGCCGGCCGGCCGCCTGAATCACCGATCCATCCGCAGTCGGATCGGAAAAAGGCACCCCCAGCTCCAGCAGATCAACACCATGCTTGAGCGCAACACGGATATTCCTTTCCGAAGTCTTTAAATCCGGATCTCCGGCCGTCAGATAACCGATCAGCGCCCGGCATTTGCGCGCGCGCAATTTTCCCAACACATCAACAATGCGATTCATGAACACCTCCGCTGGCGCGCCGACAATGGTCAGCGCGCATATTCCACACAACGTTTTTCCCGGATAACAGTAACCTTGATCTGCCCCGGGTATTGCAACTCCTGTTCGATTTTTTTGCTGATATCGCGCGCCATGTGCATGGCGCCGGCATCATCAACCTTGTCAGGATGAATCATCACGCGCACTTCGCGTCCGGCCTGAATGGCATAACTCTTTTCGACACCGGCAAAACCGTCGGCAATCGCCTCAAGTTTTTCGAGACGTTTGACATAAACGGCGGTCGTTTCCGAACGCGCGCCCGGGCGTGCGGCAGAAATCGCATCGGCCGCAATGGCCAGGCAGGCATAAATACTTTCGGCGGGCACATCGGCATGATGCGCGGCAACGGCATTCAGCAAAACCTGCGGCTCGTTGTGGCGTTTCAGAAAATCTGCGCCAATAATGGCATGGTTGCCCTCCACCTCGCTGTCGAGCGCCTTGCCGATATCATGAAAGAGCCCAATCCGCTTGGCCAGGGCAATATCCAAATCCAGTTCGCCGGCCATTACGCCCATCAGATGCGCAACTTCCACGGAATGCATCAAAACATTCTGCGAATAACTGCTACGATATTTGAGGCGTCCGAGCATGCTCAGCAATTCCGGAGCCACCCCCTGCAACCCCATCGTATAAACCGCTTCTTCGCCAAATCCGCGGATTGAGATATCCATTTCCTCCCTGACCTTGGCCACGACCTCCTCAATCCGCACAGGCTGAATGCGCCCATCCATAATCAAACGCTCAAGCGCCTGCCTGGCAACTTCGCGCCGCAGCGGATCGAAGGCCGAAATCACAACCGCCTCAGGCGTATCGTCAACAAGCAGGTCAACGCCCGTGGCCGCCTCCAGCGCGCGAATATTGCGCCCCTCACGCCCGATGATACGCCCCTTCAGGTCATCGCTCGGCAGGGCGACGGTGCTGGTCATCAACTCGCTGACATGTCCGCCGGCATAACGCTGAATGGCCTGCGCCACGATTTTGCGCGCTTCCTGTTCGGCAGTCTGTTTGGCATCCTCCTGCATACGGCGGATCAGCATGCCGGCTTCGCCGCGCACTTCCTCCTCAATCCGCAGCATCAAGGCGCGCCGCGCTTCTTCCGTCGTCATGCCTGCAATTCGCTGCAGTTTTTCACGTTCGGTTTTTAACAGAGTTTGATATTCATCGCGTTGCTGATTGATTTCCGCCTCGCGTTTTTCAATTTCAACCGCTTTCTGCTCAATCTGCTGGTTTTTCTTGTCAAGCATGGCCACTTTGCGATCAAGCGTCAATTCGCGTTCGGCGGCGCGCTCTTCAAGCTTGGCCGCTTCCTGTCGGCGTGTCTTGATTGTGTTTTCGAATTCATCACGCGCCTTGATCACCGTTTCCTTGGCCTGCAACCCGGCGTTGCGCCGGATGGACTCCGCCTCCGCGCGCGCATCGCTCAAAAGCCGCTCCGCTTCACGCTCGCTGGATCGGGATTCATACCGACCAATGATCAAGCGCACATAATATCCCAAAGTCGCCGCCAATATCACAACCACAGCGCCCATCCACCATTCCGTCATCCTGACCTCCCATCCCGTCTTACCGGGATTCTTTTTGTTTTTTTTCGATAAACAGCTTTTTCCGTTACCACCGCATCCAGACGGACATCGTGCGCCTGCATCGGCACACGTCCGACCACCTGAAAATCCCAGGCCAACCCGACCTTGAAAGCCGCGCGCAAAACCGGACCAGCCAGCAAACGGTCATAATGGCCGCCGCCGCGCCCCAATCTCCCGCCGCGCGCATCAAATGCCGCGCCAGGCACAACCACCAACCCTGCCCTTCCGCGCCGGACCCAACGCGGACAAACCGGTTCCAGAACGGACATTTTGCCGGCTTGCAAGGCGTCATCCGGTTCCAAACGCGCCAATCCATACCCACGCCGACCAGTCCGCCAAGCCGGAACAAACACACGCTTGCCGGCCTGGCGACAATCCTCCAAAAGGCGCGCAGTCGGCGCTTCGCCCGGCATGGCCAGATACAGGCACACACAACGCGCAGCATGCCATTCCGGCAAACCGATCATGGCGCTCTGTAAACGCGCGCCGGCCGCACGGACATAGCCGGCAGACATTGCGCGCACGCGCAGACGCATTTGCGCGCGCAGACATGCTTTAGTCTTCATGCTGCCTGGTCCGCTCCTTGTTCTGATGCTCACGGCGCGCCTGATCCCATTGCGCCAGACGCAGCCGCAGCGTATCCTCATAACCCTGATTGGTCGGCTCATAATAAACCGCTGAAGTCGGCAGATATTCCTGCGCCACAAAATGATCCTTAAAATCATGGGCATACTGATAGCCGGTGTGCCCAAGCTTTTGCGCGCCGCGATAACCGGCGCCGCGCAATGCCTTCGGCACCGGCAGAACGCGTCCGTTCCGAACATCGGCCAGCGCTTTTTCAACAGCCAGATAAGCCGCATTGCTCTTGGGCGCGCAGGCCAGATAGGTCGTAACCTGCGCAAGGATAATGCGGGCTTCCGGCATGCCGACAAATTCAACCGCATGCAAAGCCGCCGTCGCCATGAGCAATCCGCGCGGATCGGCATTGCCGATATCCTCCGCCGCCAGGATAATCAGACGGCGGGCCACAAAACGCGGGTCATCGCCGGCATAAAGCATTTTGGCAAGCCAATAAACGGCGGCATGCGGATCGGAGCCGCGCACACTTTTGATAAAGGCGGAAATTGTGTCATAATGGCCGTCTTCATCGCGATCGTAAACAACAGCCTTTTTCTGAATGGATTCTTCCGCGCCGGCCTTGTCAAGACGGACGCAGCCGCCGTTGTCGGCCGGAGTGGTTAAAACGGCAATTTCAAGCGCATTCAGAGCGCGCCGCGCGTCGCCTTCACAAACTTTCGCCAAATGCGCCAGTGCATCCTCATCGGCCGCAACAGACTGGGCGCCAAAGCCGCGCGGATCGCGCAAAGCCCGGCGTAAAAGCTCGACAATCGCCTCTTCGGCAAGCGGCTCAAGCTCAAAAATCTGGGAACGGGAAGTCAACGGACTGTTGATAAAGAAAAACGGATTATGGGTGGTGGCGCCAACCAGAATAATCGAGCCATCCTCGACATAAGGCAGGAGAATATCCTGTTGCGACTTGTTGAAATGATGAATTTCATCAATGAATAAAATGGTTGTCGTTCTAGTGCGCCGATGCAGTTCAAAAGCGCCGCGCAAGAGATCGCGTAAAACGGCAATATTGGCCAAAACCCCGCTCGTCTTCTGGAAAGGCCGGCTGGTTATGCCGGCAATAACCTCGGCCAGCGAAGTTTTGCCGCAACCGGGTGGACCGTAAAGAATCAAACTACCCAAACGATCAGATTCGATGGCGCGCCGCAGCAATTTGCCGGGCGCCAGAATATGATCCTGGCCAACAATTGCATCAAGAGTTTGCGGACGCATCCGCGCCGCAAGCGGCAACCGGCTTGCCATATTTTCCGCTTCTTTTTGCTGAAAAAGGTCCATCCGCGTTCCCCAAAGAAATACCCCACCCAGCCGTGACCGGGCATATTCTGTTCCGAAGAACAAGGTGGGCGCCTTAGCCAATGGTTTCCAAATCCCGCGCAAGCGGGCATATGGGCGCCATCGGATTCAGGCTCCCGTTGCATTATTAATGGGTCAGAAAACAGCCCTTTAACCACGCACCAGGCAGGGTATTTTAAAGAGACGCAAAACGGATCAACCGGGCCACCGCTTCGCCGGACTGGCAAAGAACATTTGCGACAAAAAACCTGGGACACGCGCATCCACGCAAACAAAAACACACTGCGCTCCGCCGCCACAGAAACGTTGTTCTGCGCCGCACGGTTCAGCATATCGGCTGTTTTCCGCAAACGCCGCACACAAACCGCCGCGCTTTGCGTCGCAGCAGCTTATTATCACAGGCTGTGCAATCACACCTGAAAAAAATCGCAATACCTTTGCAAGCCAATCCATTGTCAGTCTCTCTGCAATAACCATTCCGGCGCACCGGATCCAACCTTTGCGCCGCCTTATTCCCCAAAACACCATCGCCATCAAATTGCCCCAACCGCATCCGTTGCAAACGGACGAAGCCGGTTTTTATCCTGCCCGTATTTCCACGGCCAGCTTTGCGCGCAAGCTTTCTTTCAGCTTTTCGTGCAAGACATTCACTTCATCATCCGTCAAAGTGCGCTCGGCAGAACGATAAGTCATGGAATATGCCATGCTCTTACGTCCGGCGCCAATTGTTTCTCCGGCAAATATATCAAACAACTCCACCTTTGTCAATTCTTGCGGCGCCACATCACGGATGGCAGTCAGCACGTCGGCATGCCGAAGATCACGCCGAACCAGCATGGCCACATCGCGCGCCACGGACGGATAAACCGGCAAAGGTTCGGCGCCGGGCACACAGGCAACATGTTTCAAAAACGGGGCCAGACGCACTTCCAACAGAGCCACCGGATCGGCCATGCGCCACTCGCGCGCGGCATCCTGGCCAATCAACCCGCAAACCCCGCAAACAGCGCCGCCCATTGCAACGGAAACGGACCGCGCACTGTTCAAAACGCGCGGACAATCCTCCGCAACCAAAGGCATCCAGGCAAAGCCGGCGGAATCCGCCCGCAATGCGCGCGCCAGCGCCTCCATAATCCCTTTCAGCCACAGAAAGGCGTCAGCCTCGGCCACCGGTTGATTTTGTCCGAACCCAATGCGTCCGACCGGCCCCATCAAACCGATGGCCAGACGTTCTTCCTCATCCGCATTGCCCTGCGTATTCGGAAAGAATACGCGCCCAATTTCAAAAAAGGCGGCATCGGCAATCTGGCGCGACCGGTTGCGCCCGAGCGTTTCAAGCATTTGCGGCAACAAGGAGTTGCGCAAAACGCCCTGTTCCGCGCTGACCGGATTAGGCAGCACAACCCGTCCGGCGGCATGTCCGGCATCGCAGAAATCGAGCAGTTTAGCCGAGACAAAACTGTAGTTCATTATTTCATATAAACCAAGCCCGACAAGCGCCCGGCGGCAAACACCAAGCGCCGGAGCGGATTCCGCTCCAGAGACCGCCACACCGGCGCCGCGCGGAGCGCGCGCCGGTATTTTATCCAGGCCATGCATACGGGCAACTTCCTCAATCAAATCCACTTCGCTTTCCAAATCCGGACGAAAAGTCGGCGCTTCCACCACACAATCCGCCGGTGTGCGCGCGACAACCGGCAAAGCCAGAGATGCGCAAATATCCGTTACCGCCTCATCGGCGATATCGCAGCCAAGCAAACTGCGCACCCGTTCAAAACGGCAGACGATCCGGCGCGGCGCCGGAAGCGCCGGGCAACGATCAAGCGCGCCCTGCGCCGCGACTGCGCCGGCATACTGCACCATCAAAGCCGCCGCGCGGCGACTGGCCCAATCCGTGCCGCCGATATCCACCCCACGTTCAAAACGATAGGAAGACTCCGAACTCAATCCCAATTGCCGCGAGGTTTTGCGGATCAACGCCGGCTTAAATGCGGCGCTTTCCAAGATCACGGAACGGGTCGAATCCAGTATGCCGCTCCGTGCGCCGCCCATGACTCCCGCCACGGCGACCGGCGACTGCGCATCAGCAATTACCAGCATCTCCGGGGTCAGCTTGCGTTCGACCTCGTCCAGCGTCACGATTGTTTCGCCGGCCAGCGCGCGGCGCACAATGATGCGCCCGTCCCTGATCAGACTTAAATCAAAGGCATGCAGCGGCTGACCGCATTCGAGCATTACATAATTGGTGATATCCACAACCGTATTGATCGGACGCACACCGGAACGCGCCAGCCGCAAACGCATCCAGATCGGGCTCGGCCCAATCACAACATCATGCAGCAAGCGCGCCACATAACGCGGACACCCCTCCGCATCATTGACGGCCACATCCACCAAGCCTTCCAGCGGCGCGCCGGCGGCCGCAAATTCAACCGCCGGAAATTTAAGCCGGCTTCCGCAAAGCGCGGCCACCTCGCGCGCGATGCCAATCACACTCAGGCAATCCGGACGATTAGGCGTAACCTCCAAAGTCAGCACGGTATCCGCCCCGCCCAACACATCCGCAAGCGGAGCGCCGGCGGCAAGATCGCGCGGCAACTGCAACAATCCTTCGTGCGCCTCAGAAAGCCCAAGCTCATCTTCGGCACAGAGCATGCCCTGCGAAAGTTCCCCGCGGATTTTGGCGGATTTGATCGCCATCCCATTCGGCAACTTGACGCCGATTCCGGCAAAGGGCGCCTTGTCGCCCGGCCGCACATTGGGCGCGCCACAAACCACACGCGCCGTTGCGCCGCCGACCGCAACATCGCAAAGCAAAAGGCGATCGGCGTTCGGATGCGGCTGGACGCTGAGAACCTCCCCCACAACCAGGCCGGCGAAATCGGAACCCACGCGCTGCACGGACTCCACCTCCAGGCCGGCGAAAGTAAGTTTCTCCGCCAGGGCTTCAGGCGCGGCATCAAATTCCACATATTCCCTTAACCAGCTTAACGGTAATTTCATCAGCCCAACTGCTCCAGAAAACGGCGATCATTATCGAACAACAGACGAATATCGTGAATGCCGTAACGAATCATGGCAATCCGCTCGACCCCCATGCCAAAAGCATACCCTGTAACGGCTTCCGGATCATAACCAACGCGCCGAAAGACCTTGGGATTGACCATGCCTGCGCCGGAAATCTCAATCCAACCGCTCTGTTTGCAAACACGGCAGCCTTTACCGCCGCAGACATGACAGGAAAAATCATACTCCACACTCGGCTCGGTAAACGGAAAAAAGTGCGGACGAAACCGCACTTTGACGTCAGCGCCCATTAGTTTCCGCGCAAAATAGGTGATATCGCTTTTGAGATCGGCCATGGAAACGTTGCGATCCACATAAAGCCCCTCAATCTGATGGAAATTGGCGCTATGCGTCGCATCAGTGGTATCACGGCGATAACAACGTCCGGGCGCAATAATGCGCACAGGCGGCGGCATGGCTTCCATCACGCGAATTTGCACCGGCGAAGTTTGCGTCCGCAACAACTGCCGGTTGGCAAGCCAGAACGTATCCTGCGTATCACGCGAGGGATGATCATCCGGCGTATTGAGCGCATCAAAATTATGATATTCCGTTTCGATATCCGGCCCATCCGCCACGACAAAACCGAGTGTGGCAAAAATGGCGGCAGTCTCTTCGATAATGCGACTGATCGGATGCAAAGCGCCCAACTGCCGCCAGCGCCCCGGCAGGGTCGGATCAAAATCATCCGCGCCGACAGACGGCGCGCCAACCTGCAACTCCGTCCGGCGCGCCTCAATCATTTGCGTCAGCGCCTGCTTCAACTCATTGGCATAACGCCCGACCAGCGGACGTTCCCCGGTCGCAACCGTTTTCAGTCCCTGCATGATTTCCGGCAAGAGCCCCTTGCGCCCGAGATATTTTATGCGCACCTTTTCAAGCGCATCCGGCGTGGAAGCCTGACGGGCTTCGGCCAGCGCGGATTCCTGCATTTTTTTTAAATCAGCGGCATTCATGGTTTATATGTATATGTATATGTGTATGAGCGATTGTATAATACAGCCTGCCGGCAATGTCCAGTTGATTTCTTTAAAATTCCAAAAATTATTTTTGCTGCAATAGCGGACGTTTTTCTATATATTAAAGAACCGAATCAACACGAATAAAAGCCGCAATTTTCAGGAAAACACAGCAAAATGAACGAACAATATCCATTTGCAGAAATCGAACAGAAATGGCAGGCATTCTGGCGGAACGAAGGGTTTTTCCAAACGGACACCAATGAGGCCAAAAACAAGTTTTACTGCCTGATGATGTTCCCCTATCCTTCAGCCGCGCTGCACGTTGGGCACGGCCGCAATTACATTATCGGCGATGCTGTGGCGCGTTACAAAAAAATGCGCGGATTCCGCGTATTAACGCCAATGGGCTGGGATGCTTTCGGCTTGCCGGCCGAAAATGCCGCCATTAAAACAGGCACCCATCCACGGCTGACAACCCTGGCCAATATCGCCACCATGAAACGGCAGCTCAATGCCTGGGGCTGTTGCTACGACTGGGAACGCGAGGTTACCGCATGTCTGCCGGATTATTACCGCTGGACCCAATGGCTTTTCCTTCAATTTTACAAACGCGGACTGGCCTACAAGGCCAAAGCGCCGGTCAACTGGTGCCCATCCTGCGCGGCTGTGCTGGCCAACGAACAGGTCATTGACGGCCAATGTTGGCGATGCGAATCGGCAGTAGAAGAAAAACATCTGGAGCAGTGGTTCTTCAAAATCACCGATTATGCCCAGCGCCTGCTCGATGATCTGGAAAAACTCCCGGGCTGGCCGGAACGCGTCAAAACCATGCAAAGAAACTGGATCGGCCGCAGCGAAGGCGCCTGGATTGAATTCCCGCTCGTGCCGCGCCAGGACGGCAAAAAAGATCCCAACCGGCATGTGGCCTGTTTCACAACGCGCGTGGACACGATTTTCGGATGCACGTACATGGTGCTGGCGCCGGAATATTCCGATCTGGCCGCCATGACGCAAGGCCTGCCGGAAGCTGAGGAAGTGGCGCGTTTCACGGCCCAGGCGAGCAAAGTTTCCGCCGCCGAACGCGCCGGAACAACACTCGAAAAAAACGGCGTCTTTACAGGCAGGTTCGTAATCAACCCCTACACCGGCGCTCAAATCCCGCTTTGGGTTGGCAATTACGTCATCATGAGCTATGGCGCCGGCGCCGTGATGGCCGTGCCGGCGCATGACACGCGCGACTGGGCTTTTGCCAAAAAATACGCGCTGCCGATCAGGCTCTCCATTCAAAACCCGGACGGCAATCTGGACACAGCGACCATGACAGACGCCTATACTGAAGACGGAATCACCGTCAATTCCGGCCAATTTTCGGGATTGCCAGGCACAGAAGCGCGCGCGCGCATGACAGCTCATGCGGAACAACAAAAGTTCGGACGCGCCATGGTAAACTATCGGCTGCGCGACTGGCTGATCAGCCGTCAGCGCTACTGGGGCGCGCCCATTCCCATCATTTATTGCCCGAATTGCGGAACACTGCCCGTTCCGGAAAAAGATTTGCCCGTGCTCCTGCCGGAGGATGTGGATTTCAAGCCAACCGGCGAATCGCCGCTCAAGCGTTCGCTGGAATTCATGCGCGCGACCTGCCCGCAATGCGGCCAAGCGGCGCGGCGCGAAAGCGACACCATGGATACCTTTGTGGATTCAAGCTGGTATTTCCTGCGTTACCTTTCCGCGCGCGACGAAACACGAGCCATCCGCACGGAACTCTGCGACCAATGGCTACCTGTTGATCAGTATATCGGTGGCATCGAACACGCCATTCTGCATTTGATGTATGCGCGCTTTTTTACCAAGGCGCTTTGCGACATGGGCTTGATCCATTTCGACGAGCCCTTTGCCAATCTCTTTACACAAGGCATGATTTGCAAGCGCAGCGAGCAAGACGGACAGTTATACAAAATGTCCAAATCGAAGGGCAACGTGGTCAGCCCCGATGAATTAATCCGCGAATACGGCGCCGATACGGTCCGGCTTTACACACTCTTTATCGGGCCGCCGGAAAAAGACGCCGAATGGAGCGACCAGGGCATTGAAGGCGCCTCCCGTTTTCTGAAGCGGCTCTGGCGGCGTGTGCATGAACAACATGCGCTTTTACGCCAGGCGCAGAAACTGCAACCTGATCCAACCGCCATGAACGAAGCCGAACGCGGTTTATACCGCAAGACGCATGAAACTATTGCGGCTGTTACCAGCGATCTGGAAGGCGAATTCCACTTCAACACTGCCATTGCCCAAATCATGGAATTAATGAATCTGCTCGACACGTTCCATCCTGCGCCTGACGCACGCGCTCAGGAACAGGCTGTTTTCCGGCATGCCATCGAAGCGATGGTTTTGCTGCTCTCGCCGCTCGCGCCGCATGTGGCCGAGGAAATATGGACGGAACTCGGGCATCCCGCCGGCATCCTGCGCGTTGCCTGGCCCAAGGCCGATCCGGAGGCTTTGCAGCGCGACCGTGTTGAAATAGCGCTGCAGCTGAACGGCAAATTCCGCGGCACAATGACGGCCAAAGCCGGCGCCGAACAGAAAACACTTGAAGAACTGGCGCTCGCTCAACCGCAAATCGCCAAGGCCGTCCAACGCGAACAAATTGTGAAGTGGGTGATTGTGCCGGACAAACTGGTTAATATCGTTTTCCGTCCGGCCGCCAAATGAACCAAACCAAAAACAACCTGCGCCTCTATGCGCGCGCATGGTTCGGCTTGACAGTTGCCGAGCGGCTTGCCGCAGCAATAGTTTTGGGATTGTTCCTGCTTGGGTTAAGCGCGCGCTATTGGATTCTGCGCCAGGAACATTCCGAAACAATAACCGCGCCGGGAAGAACGTCTGAGCGTGAAGCGGATGGAAAGTTAAAATTTTCAATTAGCAATTAACAATGCAAAGAGCGGGGAGCGATTCTGATTCTGCCGGGTTA
Organism: uncultured Verrucomicrobiota bacterium; assembly: GCA_964565485.1. GTDB lineage: Bacteria > Verrucomicrobiota > Kiritimatiellia > JAAZAB01 > JAAZAB01 > CAZMFH01. The sequence continues at coordinate 18,350 of CAZMFH010000004.1, forward strand.
AAAACCGAATCACAAAAAGGAAGGTTCGCGCAATGATTTGGCCAGGGAATAAAACTCCATCGCCTCAAAAAACGCCAGTAATCCGGCATTATCAGCCGGCTTGACGGCCAAATCCGTCAGCTTTAAACCGCACGCAAGATCGGTTTTCAAGCGCAACATCCGCTGGTTAAGCTCAAGCAAAGCACGGTTATCATCCAATGTCCGGCGGATTTTTTCCGGCTCCACACGTTCAAGTCCGGCAAATATGGCGGCAAGTCCGCCCCAATCCTGCAGCAAACGGGCAGCGGTTTTTGGTCCAATGCCGGGCGCACCGGGAATATTGTCGGCCGCATCTCCAATCATGGCCAGCCAGTCCACAATCTGTTGCGGAGTAACGCCGGTTTTGCTCAGCACCTGATTGGGAGTTATTTTCGTTTCGGCATGCCCCGGCGCAATGGCGGAAATATTTCGGGAAACAATCTGCAACATATCCTTGTCGGCGGAAGCCAGCAAAACTTCCATGCCGTCGGCAGCAGACATGGTCGCGATGGAAGCCATGACATCATCGGCCTCCTGACCTTCCATGCGGATGCGACAAATTCCGGCACGATCCAGGTAGTCATCCAAAAGCGGCAATTGCTCGCGCAAAGCGGCGGGCATAGCGGGGCGCTGGGCCTTATATGTTGCAAGCATCTCGATTCGTTCTGCCGGCAAGCCGCCGTCAAAAACAACCAGACAATGCGAAGGACGCCAAATCCGCTCCAACTGCATCAAGGTTTTAATAAAGCCATAGACCGCGTTGGTCGGCTTGCCGGCGGCGGTTGCCAGGCCGGCAATGGCATAATAGGCACGATAGGCTATTCCCAGGGCATCAACCAATAAGAGAGGCGACGGCATAAGCAACTCAAGCGCTAATCAGGGTTGATTTTCCGTGGCGCTGGAATCCGATACAATCGCATCGGCAGAAAGCGCCGAAATCAGCTTGCCGGATTCATCGCGGATACGCTTGCCGGCCGGATCAACCACATGCGCCGTAACAAAGATCAGCAGATTAAATTTCTTATTATTACTGGTTTTGCTTTTGAAAAGATAGCCCAACACGGGAATATCGCCAAGAATCGGGATTTTATCCTCCGTCGTGGTCTGTTGCTCGTTGATCAAGCCGCCCATAACAACCGTCTGGCCGTCCCAAATGGTGATATCCGTAAAAATATCACGCACATGAAAAACAGGCTGCGGCATATTCACAAACTGATCGCCGGCCGCCAAAGGAACCGTATAACCATAGTTCAGCCATTCAACCAATTCCAGAACCTGCGGCTGCATGCGCAGATCAATGGAATAATTGTCATTCGCCAAGGTCGGCGTGACGCTCAGAATAACCCCAAGCTCCTTGGTTTCAAAATCACCGGGCTGGACATAAGCGCGCGATTCCTGATTGCCTGTTGTGGTGGATCCGGAAGCCTGCGGAATAATAATTTCAAATGTTGTCGGATAACGTATTTCTCTAACAATCTTGATTGTGGCCTGCGCGCCGCTCTTGGTGGTAACCTTGGGCGCAGAAAGCAGATTGGCGCCACTGCGCTGTTCGAGCGCATGCAAAATAAAGGTCAATTCCGGATTGGTCAGCACGCTGGAGATGGAAAAAATACCGGCCATATTGCCGCCCGTTTTCGCCACGCCATCACCAAGCGTCCGCAAACCTTTGGTCATATTGTTCTTGTTAATCTGGATGCGCTCGCGCCCAGCCAGCGGAATCGCAGAACCGGCTGAAGCATTTTCGGCAATCTGCCAATTATCATTGAGCAACCATTCCACGCCCAATTCTTCCAGATCAGTTTGCTGCACCTCCACAAAACGGGCTTCAATTTCGATTTGTTTGGGCACCTCATTTAATTCGCCGATAATACGCTCGATTTCATCCAGGTTGGCAGCGGTATTCTTGACAATCAACAAATTGGCCGCGCGACGATACAGACAGGATGCGCCTTCAGGAAACGACACGCCGGCATCCACAAAAAACTGCCGGACATCCCCGCCGGAGGCATCCGTAGT
>CAZMFH010000004.1:20393-22339 GCA_964565485.1 uncultured Verrucomicrobiota bacterium
AACCGTCCCAAAGGTGTCGAAAGGAGATGAACTGGCCGCCGTTGAAGCCGCAGCTTGCGCGCTGCCGACAATCGTATCGCCCAAAGACGGCTGAATCCGGTAACTCTTCACAACCAAGTCCCCAACCGGCGCATTAACAGGCGTGATCGTAACAAATTTTTCATCAACATGATACTTCAATCCAGGCACAGCCGTTTCAACAATCAGCCGAATGGCGGATTCCAAATCAACATCGGACAAATTCAAATGCGGCACACGACATTCACCACCCATCGCGCCAATGTTCAAAACGATATTCACACCCTTCTCGTTTGGCGGAGACTCCGTATCACAAGCCACACTGGCCTGTTGCAAGAAGTCAATTACATCCTTAATATCGGCATCCGAAAACTGGAACTGCGGAATTTTGATACGCTTAAGTTTTTCCACCAAACGCCGCCGGGAAACACCTTGAACAGTTTCCTCGCTTTTCCGTTCAATCGGCGCGGAAATATCGCGCTTCACCGGCGGGGTCCATGTATCACGAATCTGCGCAACCATTTCCGCCTGCATGCGCTTCATGTGATCGGTCTCCAAAACATACAGCTTGCCATATAATTTTTCCAACCAGGCCGCAGACTCCGCATTCTTCTCGTCAATCGCAAGCACATTCCTGAACTCACGTTCAGCGTCTTTATATTCCTTGATCGCATAATATTGACGGCCACGGCTCAAAAACTCATTGATACGCTGCTGACGGCTGAGATGCTCGGCCTCATGGCGAACGGGCACCGGCATGGCCGCGCGCGCCGCAGCGGCTTGTTCATCAAGCTTTATTTTTTCAATCAGCTTCATGGCCTTGAGATGGCCGGGAAAATACCCCAAAGCGCGCCGCGCGGCATCCTGCGCATTGCTCCATTGACTTAAGCGGCAATAATCCAGCGCAATCCGGTATTCACATTCTGCCTGACTTTGGCGCGCTTTTTGGCGTATCTCCATAGTATGCGGACGAGCCGGCATGGCTTCCAAGGCCTGCGCAAACAATTTAAGCGCCGCATCAAACTCATTCCGGCTCATGGCCTGATAGGCCTGATCCATCAATTGCAGTCCTTCGACCTCCTTGGCCTGACGGCGCACTTCTTCCTGAACGGCAATCAAATCCTCGCCTTCTTTCAAAAGAGGAGTTTGCGGCGCTGCCGGCCCAGCCGCAGGCAGATCAGATGACGGAGCGACCGGAACCGGCGTCGGTTCAACAACCGCAGGCGTTTTGGCGGGCGACGGCACAGCGGGCGGAAGCACAATCTGTTGCGGTTCAGCAACGCGCCGCGCATCTTCCTGTTTTGGTTCCTTGCCCCATAATCTGCTCCAAAGCGAACGTTTTTGGGAGACAGGCGCAGCCTGACCAAGCACATTATCGCCGCCCATGGAATGGCCGCGATCCAACTGAAAATCATGAATCGTCAAGCTTTGCACGGAAGCGCTTCCGGCTTGCGCCTGTTCCGAAGCGGCAACCGCATCCGCCGACGATTCCGAATGAACAGGAGCGACGACACTTTCCGGCACAGCCTGCTCGGTGACAATTGGCGATTCCGGAAGCGACACTTCCGGAGCGGGCGCTTCGCTTTCCGGCAAAATTTCATTGGTTGCAATCGGCTGAACATCTGCAGCAGCCTGCACAGGCTCATCGGATGGCTTTTCTGCCTGCGCCGGTGATTCTTCTGCTTCAGTAGTAGAAGGCGCCGATTCCGCAGGCGCGAATTCGGTTTGTTCCGCAGTCGGTTCCGGCTGAGCGTTGCTTTCAGGAGCAGATGACGCAGAAGCAGCCGGCAAGAAATCAGCGGTCACATCGCTATCCGCAACATCCGCAGCGCCGTCATGTTCCTGAGCCAGGGATGTAACAGAAAACAAAACAAGCGCAAGCATCCAACCGCCAAACATCATACCAACATGCTTCATCCAAATCCCAT
>CAZMFH010000004.1:22349-27311 GCA_964565485.1 uncultured Verrucomicrobiota bacterium
GGCCAAGCCTTATTTGGCCGGCTCCGCCTGTTCTTGCGCATCCGCGGGCAACTTCAGCAAAGTCTCCACACCGGTATGAACGTCAGCCACAATAACACGATCGGGCTGAATGTCAACAACCTTATACGAAGTCTGCTTCAGCGCAAATTCATCCCCAATATTGACCTTCAAGTTGCTGCCATCAACCAGAAACACCAAATAGGCAACAATATCACCCTCGCCCTCGCTTCCGCGCACCAATTTAAACGTTGATTCTCCGCGCTTAACTGTCAAGACGGAAACATCCCTTTCGGAAAATGAATTTGCCCCCAGACGCACCTTGACTTTTTTGGGCTCAAACCCGGCTAACGTATAACCATCAATTGTATCATTCATTTTGACGAACCGGTCGCGGCCGGTTGAGCGATTCTTCAATTGATACCTGGCGCCATCCGGCAGGATTTGCACGCCGAGAAAACTGAGCGGCATGGGTTCGCGCCCGATTTTATCAACGCGCAGCTTGCCCACCGGCGGAGGATGCGATTTGGGATCCTTGGGATCGGAGCCCGCAAGGTATTCCTCCAAATTGGTCCAGCCATCGCCATCGGCATCTTCTGCCGCATCGAATAAATTGGGATTAAGCCCGTATTTAAGCTCCCAATCATCCGGAATGCCATCCAGATCGCTATCGCGTTTATCGGAAGGCAGTTTGGCCGGCTGGGGCGCGCCACAATTCATAAACGGACACACCTCGTCTTCCAAAGGAATCGGACGCCCGCATTTGATGCAGCCGATACGCAACTCCGCCACCATCATCCGGGAGGGACGCGCAACAATCCGGAACGGATTGAGGAGCGTCTCGACGGCATCAACAACCGCAGAATTTCCCATAACCCTGGCCGTCGGCGCAATCTTGCCACGCGTCTGCGCCAGATTCAAACGATCAAGCCGGCTGCGTTCGCGTCCGACCAGAACAATCAGGAGAATCAACGAAACGAACAGGCCGAAAAGCACAATGGCCAAAAGCAATTTGTCGTAAATCAACTTCAGCCGATTGACAATTTCCTGTTTACTCACGCTCACGATATCCTCAATCCAATCTGGCGATTATTTCCGTGCCCGTCCGTTGGTTTCCAATGACGGCGCAAAATTATAAACATCAAACTCAACCCTTACTTCCAGTTCTTCGCGTCCGAGCAAAAGCCTGCGCTCCGATCCGCCATCTCCGCCGGCGCGCAATGGCGCGGCAGAAGCAGCAGCCAAAATAGGCGCCGGCCCGGAATTAAATTCCTGGCGCGGATTGACAGCCTCAACCTTGGTGATAACAATAAACATCGGCTGTGCCGCCAAAAGATTGAAGAACTTGAACATGGCGCTTTCTCCGGCACGGAAAGCTATTTTATAGCTTTGCCGCACAAACAAATGGCCATCAGGCAGTTCGTCAACCGGCGCTGCGGCAGCGGCGCCGCCACGCCTTCCAACCGGCGCCGCAGCAGTCGGAGCGGAGGCTTCAAACTCCTCGCGCTCGACAGAAACAAGCTCGGTGATGGCGGCGCGCGGCAATAATTCACACAAATACTCTATAACCTTCAACTGCTGGACAAGCCGGGGCACAAACGACACAGAAGGCATCTGCCCGCCGGCATAGCGCTCAAACCCAAAAGTGTATTTATCTGGGAATTTAATATGCGCGCGATGCAACAAGGCGCGCTGGCGGCGCAAGCTTTTCTCGAGGAACTGAAGGAAATCCGCCGACCCCATCGGCTGAGGATTCACCTGCTCGGCGCGCAACATTTCGTTCAGCTCATTATATGCATCAACCATATCCTGCAAATTTTCGGATTCCCGGCGTACGTTTTCCTGGATCGGGTAAGGATCGCGAGCATGCAACTGGCGCACGCGCAGCGAAATGGCATTCAAATCGCCGGCCTGTTTGACATAACGCCGCATGGCGCAATACAGGCCGAAGCCAACCCCGCCAAGCAGAAGCGCGGCAATCAGCAAACTTATCACAAAAACAGAATGTTTTTTAAAAAAAGCCGGATTCATAAATTTCAGATCGGATATTTCAGCGCCACTTCAATGGTAAACTGCCGCGCATAATCCTCGGTATTAGGCATCGGCGCAAGAATAATTTCGGTGCGATCGCTGAACATAGGCGCCTGGCGCAGACGATCCCGAAAATCGGCGATGGAACTGTCGCCGGCCTTATCGGCAAAAATCAAACCTTTAACCTGGATATGCGTATATTTTGGCGCAATCCCAGCCGCCGCTAAAGTGGAGGCCAAACGCTGCTTTTGCCGATCAAAATCATTCTCGGCCGGCGGCAGCGCCTCAGCAGCGGCCGGCTTGACAACCGGCATCAGCGAAACAAGCCACATGCCGTCCGGCAAACACATATAGATATTGTCAAGCGCCCGCAACCACTGCGAACGCAGGCAGGTCATATCGGCCAGAGTTTGGACCTGCTCCTTGATTTCCGCCTGCTGCCTTTCAATCGGCAACAACTGTGTTTCAACAGCCTGCAGGCGATTGACTTCGGCAAGCATTGCGTCCTTGCGCAGAGCAATCCGCTGAGTCATGGTGGAAAAATAATACCACCAGCAAAGCCCCACCAGGACAAGACCGAAAACAGCCGCCACAAGATAGGGCTGCTTGCGGCGGAAACTCTTTTCCGCCATGATCTTGGGAGGGAGCAGATTGATTTCCAGCGGACAAGGCAAGGCATAGCGCAGCCCAACACCAACAACCTCGCCCATCATATGAGCGCAGGCGCCGATTTCCTCTTCGGAAATGCGATCGTTGACAATGATGTTGCGGAACGGATTGAGATATTCGACATCCATCTTGAGTTTTTCGCGGAAGAACTCATCCGTTCGCGCAATAACAGAAGTTCCGCCAGCCAGTAAAACACGGCTGGGCGCGGTGCCGCCCTGCTGGGTGCGGTAAAAATTGATTGAACGTTCCACCTCCACATGCAGACGCGTCATAACCCCGCGCACGGTTTTGGAAACACGCGAAAGCACTTTATCCGAATAATCCTCATACGAACCGCCAAACGCCACCGTGGCATGCGCAAATTTAAGCGCTTCGGCATCCTTGAAGGAGAGATTGAATTCCTTCATAATCTGCTGGGTAATGGAATTGCCCGACCCGACAATCGGCAGATTGCGGCTGAAGAACTGTCCCTGCTCCATAAAAACCAGATTAGTCGAACGCGCCCCGACATCCATCACAAGCGTACAGCCATCCAGTTCACCGTAATTATAGCGTACGGCATTATAAAGCGCCATGGAAGCCACATCCACCAATTCCATTTCCAGGCCGACCGCCTCAATGCAATCGGTCAGCTCCTCGACAATATCCTTCTTGATCACCACAAGCATGACGTTGAGTTCCTCGGCCGAGGAACCCATCAACTGATAGTCCCAAACCACCTCATCCATCGGGAACGGCACCGTCTGTTGCGCCTCATAAAGCACCGTTTGATACACTTTGCTGCGCTTGACCGGCGGCAGCTTGATCAGCCGCAAAAAAGCGGATTGCCCGGCCACCGAGAGAACAACCGGACCAGGCTTGATCGCCTTCTGCTGCATCACCGCTTGGATGCCGTCAATAATCGCCAGAGTGGAATCGGCTTCCTCGCCGGGCGCCGCGCCGAGCGGCGCAATGGCAATATTCAACAGTTCCATGCCGGAGCGGCTATGCTCAAATTCGGCCAGCTTGATCTGGCCGCCACCGATATCCATGGCGACAACACGATTGGAACGAATAAAATTCATTTTTGTTTGATGGCTTGGTAATTATCAATGGCGATCAAGGCAAAAGGCGTCTGGGCGCGATTAAGCAATTTATCGGGCACAATCGGCACGGCATCAAGTCCGGCCCAAAGCTTGGGATCATCGGCCATTTCGGCCACCTGCAAGCCTCCGCGAAAAACACGCACACCAACCATATAGACATACCCGTAACGCGCAAGCGTGTTGGGCCGCAGGAATACGGTGCTGACATGGTTTTTACCCTTGGGAATATCAACATAGATTACAGAAAGCGGGAATTGCACAAAAGTTTTGGTTTTATCGTTATGCGCAACCACCACATACCGGAATTCAAGTTCGTCGGTCCATTCAGCCTCCGTATCATAATAAACGGAAATACAGGCCCATTCGCGAGCGCCAGTTTGAGTTTCCGAACTATCTGTGCGATATTCCGGGGTTTTGACCTTGATACGCTGCGGTTTGCTTTCCATTTTCCTGATAACAACAGCCTCTTTGCCTGATCCGGCCGAAGCGCCAGTCGGCATGGGACGCCGCGCCTGTGCTTGCGCATCAACAAGTAATCCGCCAAACAAAGCCGGACACATAAGCAAAATCAAGGCGTGTGTGATGTTTTTCATGGCGCTATCCTTTTGTTCAAAAAAGCAACAACCCCTGACGGACTTTCAAAATTTTGAGCCTTTTGAAAAGATTATCATTCCTGACAACACCAATCAAGCACGATTTTAGAAAAATCAATCCTGGAGCCATTTCAGCGAACGAATGAACATTTCGCCCGTAAACGGATCGCGCCAAACCAGCGCCACCGCGCGCTGCTTGATCGGGTGGCGCGGGAAATTGCCGCCGGAGGCCACATGCGCCTCAATCAGAATCGTGAAGAGGTTCTGGCGCAGATTGAGCAAACCAAAGCTATTGCGAAAAACCGCCTCTTTTTTCAGTTCATTATCACCCGGCAAATTTGCAACTTCAAACTTGCGGCAAAGATCGGAAAAATTGGTATAAGCCCCATTAATATGGCCGACAATATTTTCAAGCTCAAACGGCGTAAGCGCCACCCCGGCCTGTCCGGGATATTCGTTGAGCGGCATATCATCAAACACCGCCCGCATCACCGCCGGTTCGGTTGTATTCGGATTAACACGTCCGCGCCAAACGGTATTGGTTACATACACATACGTCTCATTCGTGCCAATCGCAAAAACATCAA
>CAZMFH010000005.1:0-26329 GCA_964565485.1 uncultured Verrucomicrobiota bacterium
AATAAAGCCGGCGAGTTCCGCAGCCTTCTTTGTTACAGCAATCTGCGGCTGTTCAAAGGCGGCTGGGATTGTAATGACTGCGGCATCGATTTGTTCGCCGCGCTTGCGTTCGACTGATGCTCTGAGTTCTTTCAGGATTTCGGCAGAGAGTTCTTCCGCCCGATATTTTCTGCCTGTATAGGGGAACAGGAATGTATCATCCGTTCCCATTCTGCGTTTAAACTCGATGTGAACGTTGTCCACGTCCTCCCACCGATGGGAGCTAAAATAGCGATAAGCAGTCTTGCCGACCTGACAATGGCCTTTGTTGGAATAAGCAACGGCTGACGGTGTAATACGTTCATTGTAATTGTTCTCAATCACCATCGGCCGCGAACCCGGGTCAACACAGGCGATTTCACTATTTGTAGTGCCGAGGTCAATTCCGTAGTCTATTGTTTGTCTATTCATGGTCGGTATTCCTTTCTGTTTGGCTAAATTGTTTTGGGTTGCGATGGCGGCCCCTCGATAATGACGTCCCCCGCCTGCACAAACTTATCGTTGAAAAATATTGTTGGCTTTAGTGTTTCACAGATACGGTCGGACGCAAGAGACGCATTCGGTTGCGACGATATGACATTCAGTGCCATTCCTTGGACAAAAGGCTGGCCGATATAGTCGACTATTTTCACGCCAAGTTTGTCAAGATTATCCAATGCAGACAGGATTGGACGCAAAACCTTCTTCATTTCGAGGGACACGGCACCTTCTTTTCCTGTACCAACAATGCGTTGTTTTGCTCGCCATAGATGCGTTGCCAACTCCGATAGGGTCCGCGTGTCGCATGAATCAATGGCACACCGGCAGCATTCCGTCATTTTCTGAGTGGACGTGGCAGTCATGAACCCCTGAACGATTTTATCAGCACCCTTGGGGAATTGTGTTTTTTGAAATGCCAACGGGTTCGGCCTCCGCAGTTCCATTCGCCTTCGTTTATTCATAGAGTACTTCCTTTCTCATCGCATGGCATTGTAGCGAGCGACCTTTGCGTTCACGTCATCAATCAATTGTTTGTATTCATTATAGGTGGATTCCCTTTGTGCAGCCAAAGCGCGCAGCCGTTCAACATATGAGTTGTACGTAGGCACGAGGTCATTATAGGCAGAGACGTAGTCCGCTTTTTTGTAATTATCCATTTGTTGCCTATATGATTCCAGACTTCGTTCCTTTTCATCAATCTGCTTATCAAATGCTTTAATACGTGCTTCGAATTCTGTGGCTCGACGTTTTCCAAAATTAATTTCTTGAGCAAGCTTACTTTGAGGCGAGTGGTTAGGCGGCGTATAGGGTTGAGGCCGCTTGTATGATCCTACGCTATAAGGCAAGGGATAACTTGCTGCTGGCGAAATAGAACTCGAAGAAGATGAGCATGAATTGATGTTACCGATGACGATAAAAAACAAAACGATTCCGCACAATATCACCGATCCAATCAATTTAGCGCGCCTTTCCGAGCGAATATGCTCGACACGTTGTTGGCACGTGCGGCGATCATTATCTATGGCCGCCAAGAAATCACCGTCCTTGCAAAGTTTGCCGGCTCTTTGAATGGCCTCCAAGGCAAGATCGTAATTTTTGCTCTCATTATACAGCGCAATGGAAATACTTCGAAGACAAACAGCACAAATATCAGCAACGATCTTATATGCTTCCGACGTGTGGCCGACTCTGTCTCCAATGTCGTTCAACCTTGGCAACACCATGCTAAGAAACTTTCGATAACGCTCCTCCGGAGTCGAGCGTGGACCGATAATTTGATCGCCTGCCACAAAACCGGTTTCTTGCATGATTGCATCACACAAGTTCTGAACTGGCTTAACCTCTCTCTCGGTGACCTGCCAGTGGGCATTAGCCTCAAGCGTTGCCAGATTCTTAGTAAAGCGATCTTTAAGCGCCTCGCTGTGCGCAATCGCCAGAAGTTCTCGATTTGGTTCGACCATTGATTCCCAGTCTTGAGTCTTTTCTCCGTATGCGATAAGACCAGTCATAGCTGCGTCTGCGACGGCATCATGTGCTGAGAAGCCGATACCGAGAACACCATTAGCATTCAAGACCGATAGGCATTTCAAAAGTGGTCGAGTGTTTTCCAGCAGTTTGATCGCCGCCGACAACCCGGTTTCGGGATTCTGCAGGACTTTTTTTTCCATGAGTTTACTGATCAAATGCACTTGATTCGCAACAGGAGTGGTGGCCTGCCGTAATGCGTTGTGACGATGTTTGTCGCTGAATTTGGAGACCTGAATCGTTTGGGCATGGCGTTCTGCGTGCAAATGCAGATCGTTGTTACAATAGACGATTGCCAGTTGCGCGTTGATCGACAAGAGTGATTCAGGTAGTTGTTCCCTGATAACTTCGATTTTGTCCGGGGTTATTGTCTCATCGAGCTCGGCTGCTCGGTTGGCCAACTCCGCCCAGAAGTCCATATTGATCCAGAGTTGGGACCAACATGAATCCGCGGATTTCCATAACGCCGAGAGTTCTAGTTCTTTTTCTGGTAGCGGCGGTGGCCGCTTGGGAATGCGAAGTTTTTTTTTGCAGTTTGGACAATCAACAATGTTGCCAAACATATCTGGCGTGGCCTCAAGATGTTGTTGGCAATGAGGACAGTAGAACTTGGTAGAGCGTTGAGGTCTGTATGAATTTTCCGCTTCCAATGCTGTAAGATGATAGAAAACTGCCAAATTATGCAATGAGACGGCGTTTCTACGTTCTGATTCTATGGCAGCAAGCCATGTGGTCCTGGCTGTTTCCTTGTCGCCAGAATGTAATGCCTGAAGAGCAATGTCCGGTTGATGAGCATTCTGGGGCCAGAACCAGAACAACTCCTCGACTATGCGGCGGTATGGATGGCTGAGTTTATGGTCAACAGCGTGTTTAATGTCCTCATCATCGGGCGGTGTTGCTAATGGAAATATTGACGATTGCAGGGAAGGCGGGATAATGCCAATTCGACGACACTGTTCGCGTTCTTTGGAAAATTTGATTGCTTCTTTTTGGGATATGGTAACATCAAGTCCGGTTACCCGGAAAGCATTGTATGCGTAGAGATCGGGGTTGCATACATCTTTAAGGAACTGCATTTCGTTTTGCTCTGCTCTATGCCCTATCATGAAAAACCTCTGATGCCTTTTTTACATGACAACGCCCTTGCGCCAGAGTTGAATCTGGTACTCGTAACGCAATCGCATAGCCGGAGCAGCATTAACGGCCTCTTCGAGAATATCGGCCGCCTCGATGAGTTTTCCGGCGTCTATTGCCAGGTGAAAAGCCTTTGCGATCATCTTTTCCGCATTGTTCACGTCGGGAGCTGTGCGTTGGCCTAACGCAATTTTGGACACAGTGACTGAAGATGGCAGTTTTTTCTCGCCAGTCGGTTCCTTCTTCTTCCACGCCGTTAGGTCTGCAAGCATTGCGCCTGCGTTCTGGTAACGGTCTTTTGGGTTCAAGGTGAGTGCCTTTAGAATGATCGAGTCAAGAGATGGATCCACATCTATGTTCAGGCGGCTTGGCGGCGTGATTGGCCGCTTCCACCGATTCCCGATGGCAAACTCGCTTGCATCCAATTCTGGAAATGGGAGTTGGTCGGTTAGCAAAAGATACATTGTCGTGCCAACGGCCCACATGTCGGTGGCCGTGGAATCCTTCTTCTCCAGAAACTCGGGTGCCTTGAAGGCAAGTGTGCCTTGGGCGCTGGCAATGAGGGTCATGGGATTAACGCGTTTGGCTAGGCCGAAATCCGATATGCGAACTCGTATGCCAGCGCCGTCATAACCCACGAGAATATTCTGAGGCTTAATATCGCGATGGATTATGGCAGGCCGTTCAGAGTGTGCAACCATCAATCCTTGACAAACTTGTTTAATGATATCGACCGTTTGTTCAATTGGAATAAAACGACCGGCAAATGAGCGCCAATAACGATCTAGTGTTCCCCCAGCGACATATTCCATTGTGAAGAAACCAGAGGGACCGGCATTCGTCTCAAAGACATCGGCATTGAACACTCGGACAATGTTGGGATGACCAATGCGCGATAGCATTATGGCCTCGCCGAGCGTTTCTTCCGTCTCTTTAGCTGTGAGGCCGACGCGTTTGAACACCTTCATGGCCTGACGGCCGAGAAAGCGATGGCGGACACGGTATACTTCGGCGAAAGCGCCTTCGCCTAAGAATCTTTCAATCTCATATGCCTCTTGTATTGTCTGTCCTTCGTTCAAAAGTCTCATGATGAAAATTAATCCTTGCCATGTTGTCTCTGCCAGTTCTGCGCGCGATCGAGGCGCCAATGCTCCAAGGTCTCGTGATGCAATCGGCGCGGACGTGAAACTGTAGGATTGAATGAGACGGAGTTGGTCGCCTTGCCCAATTTGGCCGCTATGGTGGCTTCGGATCCTATATCGCATCCCGCCGAAAAACGAAAAGGCGCGGACTCCAAGCTCATGCCTCTCCCAGTGACCAGCAAGCCCCATCCAGAAACACAAAGCAAGAAGCCGCGCCCCTTTATCGGAGCGCGTTCCTCACAGTGTCGCCTCTGGATACAAAAATTGCTGGTTTTGGGAGAGCCGATTACTGCGCGTTAACGCAAAATTATTTTATCAGATATTTGAGTTTGTCACCTCATTGTTATTGGCCAGCATCACGCTGACTGATCAAAATTATAGAGCTTTCCCCGCGGACAGACAATCAGAATAATTCAGTGTTTTTGAGCAAGGGCGCAAGTCAGTATATCCCACATGAGTTTTGTCTTGTGGCTTCGGCGCCAGTTTTGTTCTGCGCCCTTATCGTTTGTTTTTTCACGATGCTTTGTCCTTCAGGATCGCCAGCGCCCGCGCTTTGTCCCTATTGCACGTCTTCGGGGTCATGCCTTCGATAATCTCGCGTAACTTTTCATCTCTGCTTTTGGCGCCGCTCATCAGCATCCGGGGCATGGCCTTCTCAAACTCGCGGCGAAAATCTTCGCGCCCTGGTTTGAAATAATGCTTGCGCACAATATCAACCGCCGTATGGCCGGTTACGCGCCTGACCAACTCTTCCGGCATGCCGGCAGAAAGCGCCCGTGTAACAAAACTTGTGCGGAAGGAATGCCAGCCAAGGATGCTGCTACGATTCAAGCGTTGTACCGTGCCATCCTTCGCATGGATGGAGCCCCTGATCATGGAAGGCATAAATTGCGGGGCCGGGCGGCGTAGAACCGACGCGCCGATCAGGTTTTCAATCTCGTGTAGGTGCAAAGAAACAGTGCCCTTGCTTACGCCAAGCTCGCGGGCAATTGTCGGCAGCCCCTTTCCGTCCATGTAGGCCATAAAAATAGTTTTCATTCGCTCCCGTTTGGCATCGCTCATTCTGCCGGCGACAATTGCTTTCAGTCCCCGGCGCCGGAGTTCGTCCGGCGGCAATTCCGGCAACGCTGGTCTTTGGTCTGGCTTTTCCTGCTCCCTGGCCTTGAACCGTTCGGCCATCGCCGCGTCTACGAAGCCCGCCCGGGCCAGGATCATACGTAAATGCCGGTTAAGTCCGTATGGGTCTGCCTGATAAAGTTCCGCTGCTTTCGGGAAGACATACTCACTTTCCGTTTTCGGCATGCGGCTCAACTCATCGCGTAACATTGGCAGGATAGGGATCTCCGCCGTTTCGCCGGTCTTGCTCGTGCGGACCTCGATAAAGCCTGCATTCATGTCCACGCTTGACCATTTCAGCAGGGCACAGTCTCCACGCCGCATGGCCGTACAGACGGCGGTTACAATCGGACCGCGCATAATTTCATCATCCTGCGCTGCCGCCAGAATGGCTTTGATTTCGTCATCTTGAAAAGGTTTCCGGTGAATAGTGTCTTCGTCTTTCTCGCTCACGTCCTTTAGGAAATTCCGGTAAGCATCGGCGTTTGGTTCCAGCCGCCGGAAGATGGTCTTTAGCAGTTTCAAGGTGATGTTCCATGTTCGGGGCGCAATGCCGCGCTTGGCCTCATCATCCAGGAAGCCCCGGACATGCTCTGACCGGACAGCGGCAAGATCTTCTGTTGAGGGATAGCGCTGACGCATATAGTCGGCAAAGCAGACCAGTTTGTTCTTGGTTGTCTCGGTGTACTGCGGAGATGGTGTCCGCTTGCGTGGGAACGTGTTCCATGCTTCAGGGAGCGCCGCCACCTTGATGAAGTCCAGTCTGGTTCCCGTCTTTGCCTCGATTATCCGTTGCGAGAGCTCCTCGACGTGTTTCTTCGATAACTCTTGCTTAAGCAATTCGTCATGTTTATCCTTTGCTGCGCCATAGGACCGCTGAAAGGCTGCGTTCTGCCAGTTGGCAACGTCAGTCAGGCTCGGCGGGCGCTTGCCCTCGATCTTAAGATCGAGGTTAACCCGCCGTAACTTGCCGTTGATCATGAATCGAGCATACCACCAGCGGGACGTTTTTTTATTTCCAACGCCATGAGTTAATTCTCCCAAGGGGTTAAAAAGGGGAACATTCCTCTTAAGCTATGTCGGAAGTTATCGGACAATACGGGGCAAGAGTCAAGAAGTAAATTTCCCCTTTTTGAACCCTAAAAGGGGCAAGCAGCAAGATTGCCGGCTACAGAAATCAGCAAATAGCGCGTATTTACTGGGTTTTTTGTGGAGCGGGCGAAGGGAATCGAACCCTCACAACCAGCTTGGAAGGCTGGGGCTCTACCATTGAGCTACACCCGCAAAAAAACCTGTTCTATACTTGCGGAAAATCTGCGGGTGTCAAGCTTGTTTTTACGCAATGCGCAGCCCCGCAGACCTGGCAGTGCTGCGTCATGCTCGGCGGCTCGCCCGGAGGTCTCGCCCCACCAAAGCCACATTTGGCTGTAATGATCGGGCGAAGCGTCCCGGCCGAGCCGTCTTTTTTGAACATGACGCAGCCCCGGCAGGGGGAGGCTTGACATTTCGTCTGTGCGTGTTACCATATTACGTTTTTACGAAAACGTAACACCAATGAAAAAACAAAAACAGACACTTTGCAGGTTCAGCGTTTCCATGGCGGCGGATTTGCTGAAGCAGTTTGATTTGATGATCAAGAGCCGCGGCATGCGCAATCGCTCACAGGCGCTGGCGGAAGTGGCGCGCGCGCAATTGGTTGAACATTATGCGCAACTGGGCAATCATCAGATTGCCGGCACGGTTACCATGGTGTATGATCACCATCAGCGCAATATTCAGCCGCTGTTGACGGAGATTCAGCATGCGCACGGCGCTTTGATTATTGCCGCATTGCACGTTCATCTTGACCACCATAACTGCATGGAAGTGCTTGCTGTGCGCGGCCAGGCGGCGGCAATTCAAAAAATGACTGATGCGCTTTTGGCGGTTAAAGGCGTTCAACACGGCAAATTAACAGTCACAACAACCGGATAAAGGGGAAAGGCGCAATGTTCAATAAGTTTTTACGGCGGATGGTTTTGGGCCTGGTTTTGTTTGGGGCATGGGTGGCGGATGCGGAAGAGCCGGACACGAATGCGCCTTTTGCTTTTGTGGCTGAAGAAATAGTGGTAACCGCCACGCGCATGGCCAGAAAAGTCAAGGATGTAACTTCGGCTGTCAGCGTGATTGATGAAAAGGAAATAGAATCCGCCAATGCGGATTATGTAATGGATGTTATCGGCAGTTGTCCGGGCGTTTATATTCGGCGTGATGCGATTTATGGTCGGCAGGATATTGAAATTCGCGCGCTGGGTTCCAATGCGCGAAGGATTTTGACGCTTGTGGACGGGCGTCCGGAAAAGATGTCCCTTTTCGGCTGCACGGTTACCCAGACTTTACCGCTTTCCAATGTCGAGCGGATTGAGGTTGTGCGCGGACCGGAATCGGCGCTTTACGGTTCGGATGCGATGGGCGGAGTTGTCAATATCATCACCAAACGCGTTACCGACCCCGGCTTTCAATCCGGCGGTTTGTTTTCCTTCGGCAGTTACAACACTTTGCACGCTTTGGCGCGACATGGCGGCAATATTCATGGCTTTGATTACTATGCCACTTATGATCACAAGCAGACAGACGGGTATCGTCCGAATTCGAGCTATGACGCCGATTTTCTTTCACTGCGCACCGGCTATCAGCTTGACGAGATCTGGCGTCTTGAACTTGCGGGCCAGCATTTCCATGATTACGGCAAGGATCCGGGTCCGGTTACCAATCCATATACGCATGACGACCGGCGGAAATACAGGCGTTATTCCTGGGATGCCGATCTGATCGGCAAGTGGGATGATGACGCCGAATTCGGTTTGACCTTCTATGAAAATGCCGGCGAGCATGATTTTACCATGCCGTCCATTGCCGATTACTGGCATTCCAAGGATCGCACAATGGGGTTGCAGACGAAATATGCCCGCAAGCTGTTTGAAACCGATTGTTTGCGGGAAGTGCTGACGGCAGGGTATGATTATCAGCATCAATGGGCTGCGCCGCAGGAGGATTGGATCGCCTGGGCGCGCGCCAATATGCCGGCCAGATTCATGGATTTTGGCGATTACACACGCAATAACCATGCTCTTTTTGTCTTTAACGAATTGACTTACGGTTGTTGGGTCAATACGCTCGGCTTGCGCGGGCATTGGGACGACACGGCGGAAAAATGGGAGGCCATTCCGTCTGCCGGCTTGCTTTGCCATGTTACGGATTCGACCACCGCGCGCGCCAAGGCGGCCAAGGGTTTTCGGCAGCCTGCGTTCAGCGAATTGCATTTGTTTCCGGCGCATAACGAAGAGCTTCGTCCGGAGAAGGTTTGGAGTTATGAGCTGGGTTTGAACCAGCAGTTTGCGCAGTGCTTGAGCGCCTTTGTTAATCCGTTCTATATGGATGTCGGCAATCTGATTCAGCAGGAAGCCAATGCGGCGCCGCCGCCAAATTTTATTAATCGCAATTCCGGGCAATTTCATATCCGCGGTTTGGAGACGGGTGTGGAGATCAGGCCGTCGGACAAGCTGGAGTTTGGGCTTGTTTATACCCTCACGGATGTCGAGGATGGTCCGGAGCATAATCCGCATCTGAACCGTGAAGGCAAGCCGGAGCATATTTTTAATGCGGTGGCTCAATGGCGTATCGGCAAGTTGACGCTGACCTGTGATGCCGAATATGTCTTGGGTTTGTATGATAGTGATTTGCTGGCCGGAGGCGCCATTCAAAAAGTTTCTGATTTCTTTGTCGCCAACATCAAAGGTTCTTATGCGTTGCAGCAATATCTCGATCTGTTCATGGGGGTGGATAATATCTTTGATCGGGATTATGAGCAAATCCCAGGTTATCCCATGCCGGGAGTAACGGTCTTTGCCGGCCTTAAGGCGCAAATTTAAATTTGCAATGGTTCGTTGCGACTGGTTTATCATGGCGCAGAAAGGCAAATATTTTGCGAGGTTTGGCGCGCTGGTTATTTTTGCCGCCATGTCTTGGCGCCTTTGCGCCCCAATTGGCGCAGAACCTGCCGCGCAGGCGCAGGCGTTGGCCGGCCTGCCGCCTTTGCGGATCGTATGCACAACCACATTGATTGCTTCAATTGCCGAGGCCTTGGGCGGCACGAATATTGTCGTGCGGACGATTATTCCGTATGGTATGTGTCCGGGGCATTTCGATTTGACTCCCGGTGAGGTCAATCAGATCAAGCAAGCCGATTTGCTGTTTTATCACGGGTTTGAACGCTTCCTGCGCAACCTGGCTCCGCCCAAAGGCGCGAAGCTTGTGCGGATTGGAGTGGCCGGAAACTGGATGATTCCGCGTTTGCACAAAGAGGCGGTTTCTGAATTGATGGAAGTTTTGGCGCGGCAGCGTCCGGATTTGTCCGCTTGCTTGGCGGATCGTGGCGCGGCATATCTGGATGCAATCACCCGTGCCGATCAATTTTGGCGGGCGCAAATGCATGTTTGCGCCGGTGTGCCGGTTGTTTGTTCGCAAATCAATCGCGATTTTGTGGAATGGATGGGATTGGTTGTGGCGGCTGATTTTAGGCGTGACGAGGAAATGTCGCTTAAAAGCATGCATGCCGCGCTTGCGGCGGGACGGACGCAATCCGCCAGGCTGGTTTTGGACAACACGCAGAGCAGCGGCAAAGTCGGGCAGACCTTGGCGGAGGCGTTGCAGATTCCGCTGGTGATGCTCAGTAATTTTCCCGTGCCGGATCGGCGGAATGACGCTCAATTTTATTATCTGGCGGCCTTGTCGAATAATTGCCAAGCGGTCATACGGGCTTTAACGCCATAAGCGGGTGATCATGCAGCCGTTTTTATCAATTGAACATTTGCGTGTGGCGCGCCGCCACAAAATTGTTTTGGATGATTTTTCGCTGGCATTAAACAAGGGCGATGCCGTGGCGGTTCTTGGCGCGAACGGCGTTGGGAAGACAACGCTTTTGCGGTGCATTATGGGGTTCATTGCGCCCGCTGCCGGGGAGATCAGGTTTGCCGGCGCGCATGTCGGTAATTTCCGGCAGTTGCGCAAGCGCATTGGCTATGTGCCGCAGAATCCGGCCATTGATTTCAAAATGCCATTGAGCGCGCGCGAAGTGGTTGCCATGGGGCGGTTGAGCATTGCCGGCATCGGGCGGCGGCTTGATGCGGAGGATTATCTGGCAGTTGACGAGGCGTTGCAGGAGACCGGGATGGCTGCTCTGGCGCAGCGTCCGATTGGCCATCTCTCCGGCGGCGAGATGCAGAAAGTTCAGCTTGCGCGGGCCTTGTGTCGGAGGCCGGAGTTGTTATTGCTTGACGAACCGACCGGCAATTTGGATCTGGGCGCACAGCAGGAATGCCTCGCATTGATCGGACGCATGCATGTCCGGCATGGCTTGACGACCATGATTGTGATGCATGATTTAAAATCCATTGCTTGCCGATGCGAACGCGCCGTTATCATTGATGATGCGCGCAAAGTGTTTGACGGCGTCATGAGCGATGTTTTTGTCGAATCAAATCTGAAGCACCTCTATAAGCGTCAGGCGCCGTCCGTCCTTCAGGCGCTGCTTGCGGATTTGGCGCGGAGCGGGAGCCGGGTATGATGGAATTCTGGCAACACGAGTTTTTTCGGAATGCCCTGTTGGCCTGCCTGTTGGGAGGAAGCGGCTTGGCGCTGATTGGGGTTTGCTTGACCTTGCTGGATTTGCCTTTCCTTGGCATCAGCATGTCGCATGCCGCTTTTCTTGGCGGAGTGGTCGGCTTGTTGTGCGGCTTTAACCCGCTGCTCGGCGCTTTGGGCGCTTGTACGCTGGCCGGGTTGCTGATCGGGCCGCTGGCCGACAAAACGGGCGCATCCTCCAATGTGATTTTGGCGGTTTTATTTTCGGCGGTGATGGGGGCGGCGTTTCTTTTGTTGGCCAGGATTCCTGGGCCAAAGAGCGAGGCCTTGAACCTGATTTGGGGCAGTATTTTAACCATTTCGCGCGCGGAACTGGTTGTGCTGGGGTTGATCTATGCGCTGGCGCTGGGCTTGTTGGTTGTGTTTTTTAAGGAAATTGCGGCGATATGCCTGAGTCGTGAGATCGCGGCAGCTTGCGGGGTGCCGGAAAAATTTTTTTATTATGGCTTGCTTGTCATGGCTGGATTATTGATTGGCGCCAGTTTGGATATTGTCGGCGGGCTGCTGGTTTTTGCTTTGCTGGTCAATCCGTCCGGCGCGGCCTATCAGCTTACCTATCGTCTCAAGACGATGTTTGTTCTGGCGACTGTCTTTGGGGTTGCGTCCTGTCTGTCCGGTTTGTTATGTTCTTATTGGTTTGATGTTCCATCCGGAGCTGTTATTGTGCTGTGTTCTTCCGGTATTTATCTGCTGGCCTTTCTTGTTTCGCCCAAACGTCGCATGTAGGGGAAAGGAGCGGGTTATGTTTTGGACAAGTTTTCTTGAGTCGCTCCGGCATTACAGCACGGAAATTATCCCGGCTTTGGTGGTTGGTTTCCTTTTGAGCGGCTTGCTGCATGAATTTCTGCCTGACCGGTGGGTGCGCGCCAATCTGAGCGGACGCGCCCTCAAAGGCATTTTGTATGCCACCTTGATCGGCACGTTGGTGCCCGTCTGTTGCTGGGGATGCTTGCCTTTGGCCATCAGCATGCGCAAAAAAGGCGCTTCGTTAGGGCCGATTCTGGCGCTTTTGGTGGCGACGCCGGCTACTTCCATTAATGCCTTGATTGTTACGGGCAGTTTATTGGGAATAAAATTTGCCGCCTACCTCTTTGGGGCGGTTGTCGCCATGGGGGTTGGCATCGGCTTGGTTGGAAACAGGTTGACAGCTCGTCCGTTGGCGCAAAATACGGAAAGTTGCGCTTGTCATGATCGTCCTGTGGATGATGACAGAAAAGATGGCCGGCCCTTTGGACTTCGAATCCGGGCGGCTTTGAAATTTGCCGCCGTGGATATGCCGAAGACCATTGGCAAGGAACTGCTGTTGGGTCTGGTGCTGGCGGCGCTGGTCAATTCGGTGCTGCCCATCGGGATATTTGTGCGCAGTTATTTGATCGGGTTGCGCGGTTATGTTTTTGCCGTGGTGCTCGGTTTGCTGATGTACATGTGTGCCACGATGAGTGTGCCTTTGGTTGATGCCTTGATCCGACAAGGCATGGATGTCGGCGCCGGTTTTGTTCTGCTCCTGATCGGGCCGATTACAAGTTATGCGACGATCCTGGTGATTTGGAAGGAATTCGGCTGGAAAGTTCTGGCGGTTTTTCTGTCATTTATTTGTTTGCTGGCTGTCCTGCTGGGCTATCTTTACACCTTGATTTAGCCTGAATTCTGCTTTCAAAAGTTGACTTTTGAAAGCAATTCTTATGATGACGCGCGATTTTGCAACCAAGACCATCCTGGCCTCATCACGGATTGTTTGGTTTGGGGGAGCTTTGTTGTTGTTTTGCTGTGCTTTTACCGAATCGGCAATAAAACCAGATGGCAATCAAGAAAGCCGCGAAAAAATAGGCCGGAGCATATTCGATTAGCACCGTTTGCCAGGTGTTTTGTGGATGTTTGTGCAAGGCAATTAAAGTTGCCGCAATCATGCCTGTTGCCAGTCCGATCGGATTGCCGGGTGAGGCAAAGGCTGAGTTTTTGTTTATGCTTTGGGGCATTTTCCGCTTTCACGAAAATTGACGGCGTTTTTGTTATTAAATTTGAAATTGATTTTTATTTCAAGCATATTCCGAAGAGCATGCAAACGAAAAAAGTGTTGGAAACATACCGTTGACAGTGAATCCATAACAGCTATTATAACCGTCCAAAAGAAGGTTGTTGCTTATGAAGAACAAACCGAATGCAATCATGGCGGTGATGGCGATCTGTCTGACCTCTTGTGCGGTCTTGTCTGCTACGCCGGTTTCATTGACGCTGCGGCTTGTGCCGGCGAAGGCAATGCTCTATGAGCGTGTTAAGGCCAGCATTTCCATCCGCAATAATAGCGGGCAATTATTATCGTTTGATTCCGGTCAGGAAGGTGCGGCGCGGTTTGATCTGGATGTGGAGTACGGCAAAAACCGTTTTCTGGAGAGCCGCGCAGTCGCGTCTTTGTTGCAGGGCGTTCGGGTCATGCCGGGTGAAACACGCATTGTTGAGTGCGACCTGACGGATATTTATGCCATCCATACCGTTGGCCGTTATCGTGTGACTGCCGTTTTGGATTGGAACCGGCAGACGTATCTTTCCAAGGCGGCGGTGCTGGATATCGAGAAAGGCATCGAATTGCAGCGTCTGAGTGCGGGCATGCCCGGCGATGCTTCCGTGGCGCGCAATTATGTATTGGCTTTTTTACAGCGGGATAATCATGAGGTGCTTTGTCTGCGGATAGAGGATGCGGGTGGGGGCAATATATACGGATTGTTTGAGCTTGGCCCGATGTTGCGCACGCGTCCGCCTGTTTTGAATATTGATTCCGCCGGCAATGTGCATGTTTTTTTTCAGGCGGTTGGCATGGCTTACATCCATTCGGCGTTTACCCCTTATGGCGTTCACTTGTTTTCAACCGATACGCGCCTGGCGTCGGAACAGGGCGAGATTGTTCAAAGCAATCTGCCTGCGGCGGCTGATTCGGTGGGTGCGCGTCAAAAGCCTTCCGGCGGCATGCTGGGCCGGTATTTCAATTCCAGCAAAGGCGCAGATTGATCCTTCCGTTCAGGTGGCGACGGCAATCCACCAGACGCTCAGGCCGAAAAAGAGAATGTTGATCATCAAGGGGATATCGGTCAGCAGAATGGCTTCCGGCTGGTCGCCCATTGCTTTGCGGTAAACGAGGTGGAGATAGCGGAAGATTCCGAAAATCACGAAAGGAATGGTCAGGCACAACCAGGGTGTTTCAAACTTGGCGACGGTATCGGGCCATTGCGTGTAGATCGAATAGGTTACAATGACGGCGCCGGCGGCGATGGCGATCAATTGGTCGAAAAGTTTTTCATTATCGGCATCCAGATTCGGGCGGAATGTAAAGACATTTGTTTCCGCCGCAAGTTGTTTTTCCCGCCGGCGTTTGCAGAGCGCCAGAAAGAGAGCCATCAGGAATCCGCAAATTAACAGCCATGGCGAAATGATGACGTTGACTGCAAAACCGCCCGCCAGCGCGCGCAGCACGAATCCGATTGCGATCACGAAGACATCAATCAGGGCGAGTTGTTTAAGCCAGAGTGTGTAGGCGATTTGTAAAAAGACATAGGCGATTGCTGTTAAGGCAAAGCCTGGTGTGATGAACCAGGCGCTTCCAATGCCCGCGCCGAGCAGAACAAATGTGGCGCTCCATGCCCAGGCTTCCGGCAGTTTTCCCGCCGCCAGCGGACGCAGGCGTTTAACCGGATGCGCGCGGTCGCGTTCGACATCCATGAGGTCATTGAAGATGTAGATGGCGCTTGAAATTGCGACAAATAAGACACCGGCCAGCAGCGCCCAGGCGAAGAGATGCGGATTGATATGTTGCTTTTTGTCGCCTAACGCGAAGAAAAACGCGGCTAAAACAACCATGTTTTTGGTCCATTGCCTCGGACGCATGGCGCGCAAGAGCGCTGTCCAGCGCGCCGCCGGCGGTGTGTCCGTCTTTTGGGTGGGCGCGGCGGGAATGGCATCTTGCATCTGCGTAAAACGATTATTGACCGTCATGGGGTGATTTCGCGGCTTGGTTGTTCTTGGTGCGCCGGATGTTTCCTTTTGGGCGCGCGGAAGCGCAGGCGCAGCACCATGCCCAGCGCCTCACGGATGATATTGACATTCATTTTGGAACATCCGGAATGGCGATCTTCAAAAACGATCGGCGTTTCCTGGACCCGGAAGCCGAGTTTCCAGGCTGTGTAAGTCATTTCAATCTGAAAAGAATAACCGTTCGAGCGAATTTTATCGAGGTCAATAGATTCAAGCACCTCACGTCGGAAACATTTAAACCCGCCGGTTGGATCAGTAAAGGGCATTCCGGTCAGCATGCGCACATAAATACTGGCGCCCTTGCTGAGGATGAGGCGGTGGAGCGGCCAATTGATGATTCTGATTCCATTCAGATAGCGCGATCCTAAAACGAGGTCGCAGTTTTGAATGGTTTTGAGGAAATTTGGTATTTCCGCGGGATTGTGCGAAAAATCCGCGTCCATCTCAAAAATAAAGCGATAGTGTTTGCCCAAGGCCCACTTGAATCCGGCGATATAAGCCCGGCCCAAACCTTGTTTGTCGTTTTTGTGCAACGTATGGATGCGCGGATTTTGACGTCCCATCTGATCGGTCAGGTTGCCCGTGCCGTCGGGTGAGTTGTCGTCCACAAAGAGAATGTGCGCGTCCGGACAGGCATTCAGTGTGGCTTGGGCGATTTGCCGGACGTTTTCCGCCTCGTTGTAGGTCGGAATGATGATTAAAGTATCTGCCATGTCCATATTTTAGAAAAAACGCTTGTTTTTGGCAATCGGCAACTTTTTACATTTTGGGTTGGACGCATTCTGCTTGCAAAAAATGATTTTTGCAAGCAGAATAGCAGCATTCACTGTTATTGATTTATTTGGGTTGGGCTGTTTTGGCGGATTTAAGAGAGACGGGCTGTTTTTATGAAATACCGATTGCGCATTTATGGCGATCCGGTGCTTCGTCGCAAGGCGGAAGAGATTGTGCGGATTGATGCGGCGACCAGGGCGCTGGCGGATGGTATGCTCCGGGTTATGGGCGAAAAAAAAGGCGTTGGTTTGGCGGCTCAGCAGATCGGCCAGATCGAGCGGATTTGTGTGGTGGATGTGCCTGCTTGCGCGGATATGGCCGAACCGAATGGTCCGCGCCTTAATCCGGATGTTGTGTTTCCGTTGATTATGATCAATCCTGTGATCCGCGCGCGTCGCGGCAGTATGCTCGACAAGGAAGGGTGCCTGAGTGTGCCGGAGATTTGGGCTCCGGTGAGCCGTGCGGCGGAAATTGAGGCGGAGTATCTTGATTTGGAGGGCAGGATGCAAGCGATTCTCGCGCGCGGCATGTTGGCGCGCGCCATTCAGCATGAGCTTGATCATTTGGATGGTGTTCTCTTTGTGGACCGTGTTTCGACTGTTAAAAAGGTTGTTTTAACGGGCAAACTCCGGCGTCTGCGTGAACGCGGCGAGGCGGAAGCCGGTTCGTAGCGATTAATTGGAAGCAGCCGGTTCCGGTGTGGATGCCGGCGGGACATCTTGCGGGGCGGGGGGTGTTGCGGGCGCTTCCGCGTTCTGCGTTATCACTGCTGTTTCTGTTTGGTTGGAAGCGGCAATATTTACTGTTTCCGGTGGCGTCTTGTTTTCCGCTTGCGGAGTGGCGGCCTGGTTCGGCTTGGCGGCTTGTTTGGGCGGGGGGGTGTGCCGTTTCAGGAATTCGCGCGCCATGGCCCGATAGGCTGCGGCGCCTGCGCCGCGTGGATCGTAGAGAACAATCGGCTTGCCGAAGCTGGGCGCTTCACTGAGCCGGATTGTGCGTGGGATGGCGGATTTATAGACGCGCTCTCCAAAATGTTTTTGCACCTCTTCAATGACCTGCGCCGCCAGGCGTGTGCGTCCGTCAAACATGGTCATAATGATGCCGTCCAAAGTCAGCCCCGGATTGGCGCCGGCATTGCGCAATTGCTCGATCAGGCGCGTGATCATGCTCAGCCCTTCCAAAGCCAGGTATTCGCATTGCACGGGAATGATGATGGCGTTCGCGGCAGTCAGGGCGTTACAGGTTAGAATGCCAAGCGAAGGCGGGCAGTCAATAAAAATGAATTCGTGGCGGGCGGTTTGCAGGAGTGGCGCGAGCGCTTTTTGAAAACAGTGCAGATAACGATCGGCGCGGGCGATTTCCACCTCCGCTCCGGCCAGATTGACTTCGGCCGGGATAAGCTCCAGATGCTTGAGCTCGGTGCCGATGATAAAATCCTGAAGCGGACGTTCGCCGAGCATGGCGGCATAAACGCTTCGATCAGGCAGTTTTTCCGCTCCAAGCGCGCTGGTGGCGTTGGCCTGCGGGTCCAGATCAATCAGGAGGACTTTGTGCCCGCGTTCGGCGATGCAGGCGGCCAGATTGACTGCGGTGGTGGTTTTACCGACGCCGCCCTTCTGGTTGGCAAAGGCTATGACCTGTGTTGTTTTCATCGCTTGGCTTTGATCATGCCGGTTTGCCGCGCATGCGCGAACAAGCCGCCAGCCTTGACGACCGGGGCAACCGCGCCCAGCGGCTTCAGGGCAAAGGATTTGTCGGAAGCGATCCGAATGATTTCCGGTTTATCGAGCCGGAGTTCGGCCTCGTCGCCGGTTTGGAAAAAGTCGCGCAGGTTAACGGGGGTTTCACAAGGGTATTGTTCGCCGGTGGCAATGGCGTTGCGGAAGAAAATACGCGCGTAGGATTCCGCCACGATGGCCTTGATGCCGGCTGCCCCCAAGGCAATTGGCGCATGTTCGCGTGATGAGCCGCAACCAAAATTACGCCCGGCGATGATGATGCCGTATTCCGATTGCCCGGCGCCCGGCTTGATGAAAGGCAGGCAATCCGCCGGCAAGCCGCTCAGGGCATACGTGCCCAATTTGCGGTATTCGTCCGGTATGGTCGGCACAAGATTGAGATATTGGGCCGGAATGATCTGGTCGGTGTCAATATTGTCGCCCAACACATAGACGCGGGCGCGGATGACGGATGATGCTTGTTGATTGGCCATGGAATGATTGTCCTTGTTTTGTCTTGGTTCCATGCGGCAGGTTTTAGATAAATTCGCGCGGATCGGTGATGTGTCCGGTGACGGCCGAAGCCGCCGTCGTTAGCGGCGATGCCAGGTAGATTGGCGCATTTTTCGAACCCATGCGTCCGATAAAATTACGGTTGGTTGTGCTGATGACAACCTCGTTGCCGTGTGTGCGGCCGAAGGTGTCCGGCGGTCCGCCCAGACAGGCGGCGCAAGATGGCGGCGCGATGGGCAGGCAACCTGCCGCTTCGAAAATTTCAGCCAGCGTTTTGCCGTTCAGTTTTTGGGTCTTGATTGCATCAGCAACTTCCTGCGTGGCCGGAACCAGGAATGTATCCACGCTCACCCGGTGTCCGTCCAAAACAAGCGCCGCCGCTTCAAAATCGGCCAGCTTGCCGCCCGTACAGGAACCGATATAAGCGCGGTTGATTTTTACCTGTTTGACGTCCTGCGCCGTGGCATAACGATCCGGGGCATGCGGCTGCGCCACACAGGGCTCAAACTCGGCAATGTTATAGACATAGTCGTGGGCCACCTTGCAATCAGGGTCGCTGTCAAGCGGAACAAATGACTTGCTGGTGCGTTCCCGCACATAAGCAAGCGCTTTTTTGTCCGGCGCAATGATGCCGTTTTTGCCGCCGGCCTCGATTGCCATGTTGCAGATGGTCATGCGCTCTTCAACCGACAATGCTTCAATGGCTTCGCCTCTGAATTCCATGGCGCAATAGGTGGCGCCATCAAAGCCGATGTCGCCAATTATGCGCAGGATGATGTCTTTGCCCATGATGTGCCTGGGCTTGATGCCGTTCAGGGTAAAGCGCAAAGTGGGTGGGGTTTTGATCAGCAGTTTGCCGGTGCCCATTACAAAACCGGCATCAGTATTGCCGATACCCGTGGCAAATGCGCCAAGCGCGCCGTGTGTGCAGGTGTGTGAATCCGTGCCAAATATAACCTCACCGGGCCGCACATGGCCTGCCTGGGGCAGGGCCACATGGCAGACGCCTTTGTATGACGTGGTGCCGGGGTCGTAGAAGTAGGGCAGATTCTGTTCACGCGCAAAATGGCGCAGATTTTCCACATTGCGCAGGGACATTTCGTCCTTGGTGAAAATGTAATGATCGGGAATGATCACCAGTCGTTCGCGATCCCAGACTTTGGCATTGGCGCCGAATTCGCGTTGGAAGACGCCGATCGTGCCCGGCCCGCAGATGTCGTGCGTCAGCAAAATGTCCGCTTTAACCCATATATTGTCGCCCGGCGCAACGGATGCCTGATCCGCCGCGCGCGCCAGTATTTTTTCGGTGATGGTCATGCTCATGTTTTTTTGATCCTTGTCGCAATGTGTTTGGTCTGCAAAAGAAAATACCGTTCCGCTTGATGAAGCGCAATCTCAAAAGATCAAAAAAATATTTTGTTGTTTTTGGCGAAACCTGACTTGCGCTGCAACCTGCAATCAAGCTTGTGCCTCCGTGATGGGCGAAGAATTCGCGGTTAGGTTAATTTGTTGACTTGCCGGACGGATTGAAGCAAAATGAAAGCTGATTTGGAAAATGAAATTGTTGATGAATTATTATGGTTCCGGTTCTGCCGGGTTGGGTATGATGGGAGGAAATTCAAGGTGAAACCGACATTGGTTGTGATGGCCGCAGGTGTGGGCAGTCGTTATGGGGGGTTGAAACAGATTGAGCGGGTGGGGCCGGGCGGCGAAATCATGCTCGATTATTCCGTTTATGACGCGATTCGCGCCGGATTCGGCAAGGTGGTTTTTATCATCAGGCATGATATTGAGCAGGATTTTAAATCCGCGATTGGCGCGCATTTTCAGGGGCGGATCGAGGTGGAATATGTTTTCCAGGAGTTGGACTGTTTGCCGGAAGGGTTTGCCGTTCCGGCGGGGCGCGTCAAACCGTGGGGGACAGGTCATGCCATTATGCAATGTCAGAACGCTGTGCGCGAGCCTTTTGCCGTGATTAATGCCGATGATTTCTACGGCGCGCAATCTTACCTTGCCATTGCGCGTTATCTGGGGCGTTTGACGCCTTCCGCAAACGACTATGCGCTGGTTGGGTTTCGGTTGTTCAATACTTTGTCGGAACATGGTTCCGTAACACGCGGAATTTGCGAAGTTGATGCGCGGAGCATGCTGGTTGGCGTCAAGGAGCGCTTCAAAATCGAAAAAACACCGGAAGGCGCGCGTTATGAAGATGAAGGCGGTCAATGGGTCAAATTGCTGGGCGCTGAAATTGCCTCAATGAATATGTTTGGTTTTACGCCCTCGCTTTTTGGATTTTTGAACGAGAAATTTCCGCTTTTTCTAAAAAACAGTTCCGGGAATCTGAAAGCCGAATTTTTGATACCGGCTATTGCCGATGAATTAATTCGTGAACGCCGTATTACCATGCGCGTTCTGGATACCCCTGAAAAGTGGTTTGGGGTAACTTACAAGGAAGACAAGGAACATGTCGCGCGCGGAATTCGGCGTTTGATTGACACCGGCATTTATCCGCAAAATCTTTGGGGTTAAGACAGGGCTGCGTTTACCGGAAACAAAACGCGGAAATGAGCGCATCCATTACCACGAGCGTGGTGTGCAGATAAAAGCCATGCTCCACATAACGTCCGTAATAAGGCCGCATGTGTTCGTAATTGCCCCAGGCGCCTTGCGGGCGTTGGGTGTTCAGCAGATATTCCAGTGAGCTTCGGTAGATCGGCGTGTCGGTCTGTTGCAGGTAGCTCATGCAGGAATTCAGTTCGGCGGTGATGTCCGGATCATCGCGATGCATGCCGGCTTCGGTTAAAACGGCAAGCGTTGCGCGCAGGTAATGCTTGTCTTCCGGGCTGAAAAAATCGGCGTCGCGCTTGCGTCCGAATTCATAAGGCACAAAGATTTCATGCGTGAGGTCATAGGCCTTGTGATTGCCGATCATGGTCAGCGGGTCGGTGCGCGCTTTGATCAGGCCGGTTTCAAATGCGCCGGCAAGCGGAAATGGCTCCGGCAGGTTGAAATGCCGGTAATATTCATCAAAAGCCATGCGTTGGTTTACTCCGCGTGTCGGCATGTGCGCGTTTAGACGCGCAACGCATTTTTGAATTTCACGGCGATAGAGCGTGGTATCCAGTTTCAGTTCGTCCATTAACCGGGCGACGCGCAGATAGGAGGTGGCGTCCTGCTTGAAAACCAGATCGTCAACCGCAAGCATGTCATGATAGTCCGGATTTGCGGTAATGGCGGTGATGGTTCGGATTCTTTGCATCAGGCGCGGACGCGCCGCAGCGGAAGCGATATCGTGCAGCCAGAGATAAGCGTCAAGCTGTTCGGCCAGTTTTTTTTTGCCTTTGACGCCGAATTGACGCAGTTCGATTGGGTTCACTTCCAGCCGGTCCAGCCAATTCCAGGCTTTTTGAATGGCCAGCATGGCGCGAGGAGTGTTTTCATCCAGAAAGCTGTCGGTTAATTCCTGTTCGGCGTAAGGGTCATTGGCAAATGAGGCTTGTTCCGCCGGAGCTTGATTGCCATAAACGAGCAGGATGCTGGTCAAGATGGGCGGAATGAGCGATTTGATTTTATTCGCCAATGATTTCATAAAGACCGGGGCTTTTTCCGGAAAACAACACGCGTTCAGCGCTGATATCCTTTGGATGAGCTTCCAGATTGCCGTGGCACAAAACGACCGGCCGTTGCTTGAACGGCGCTGGAAAATCCAGCGTTTGACCCGGCGCGGCCCAGCCGGTTGTGCGTCTTTCGTTTTGGCGATTGGCGCGCGCGTCGTAAGTGAAAACTCCCAAGACCTGAACGGGCGCATCCAGCGCCTCGAACTGCAGCGTATGTATGCCGTAGCCGAGATTGAGGATGCCCTTGCGATTTTCAAGATAAAGTTTGTTGCCGGCGGCATCCTGGTAGTATTGGTTGGCCGGCTGGCGCAGGCGTTCCTGTCCGTTCACCCGCACAACCAGAGTGCCGCCATCCGGTTGGTCGGCATAAGCCGCCGAGATGTCGGTTGCGATGACGTCCAGTTCAAGCGTCTGGCCGGGAGTGATCCGGATGATATTTGTTCCAAATGGCGCGCCCCAATCCGATTCAAAATGTGTTACTTGCAGGTTGTTGTGCCGCCAGAGCGGAGTTTCGGCGCCAAACCATGCGCGTTGCGGACAAATCTTGCAGTCGGCGGCCGCGATGGCGGCGTTTGCGCCGGACACCTCCACGATATGCCGGTTGCCGAGCGGCAGACGTCCGTGCGCAAAAGTTGAATTGCGCGTGTCGCGCCTGGTCATGGAACGGCCACGATGCGCGGTTTGTTGCGCTCCGTTCAGCCAGACTTCAACTTTATTTGTGCCGTTATTCGCCCAAAGATTGATGACGGTGTCGTCGAGAATCATGCGTTTGCCTTGATTGATGCGCGGATGCGGCGCCTGATATGTTGCGATATCGCCCTCCCATCCGTAAGCATTGGGGTGCAGGCGTTCCGGCAATTGCAATTGCGCCTGGCCGGGTTGAATGGGATCCCAGCATTCAAAGGCTTTTTCCGCTTGTTTAAACCAGATATAATGCGCGGCGGCCTGCGGGTGGCCGTCAATCGGCACCAGTGTGTAACGGTTGCACCAGCGTGTTATTTCATCAAGCGTCTGTCCGCAATCGAGCATGGGTATCTGGTAGCGCAACGCGAGCGCCTGCAAGTCGCCGACATTGGGTGTATAGCCGCCGCGGTTCTGGAACATGCTGAACAGAAATTCGGTGTTCGGGTAGTGGCGTTGCATCCAGCGAATGATTCCTTCAAAAACGGCGACTTCATCAGGAGTATCCACTTTCTCGTTGGCGCCGCTGCCGAAAAGCACCAGATCAGGGCGCGGTCCTTCCGGGCGCGCGAACAAATCGGGGTATAGTTCAAGCCATGTTTTCCCGGTGGGGTGTCCGTTGGCGTTTTCACCGGGCGGAATGCGCAGGGCGCAATAATCTTCCAGGGCGGAGTGCGACTCCGCTGCGCAGGAACCGTCGCAAGCCATGAAATTGAGCAGGATCCTGGATGCCGGCAAATTGAATTTGCGCATCAGCTCGAGGCGCAGACGTCCGGACCAGCTCCAGTAATGCCGCCATTCGCCGATATAGTCGGCCAGATCAGGGCGGCCAATGCGCGCTGAATCAAATTTGCCGTATGAAAGGGGCTGTTTGAAAGTTGGCGATTGCGGATTTTCGTCATAAAAGAAACAGGACGGATTGGCGCTGGCGCGGTCAATGCTGGAGCCCATCACGATGATATGGATGGGTTCGCCTTTCCAAAGTTTCTGGATGGTGCGTGGCAGATGGCGGTAATAGGGAATCATGGCGCGGGCCGGCGGCAGGTTTCCCTGTGCCTTGGCGCTGCGGCTTAACGAGGGCTCTGCGATCCAGGCATCGCTGTTTGTGCCGGTATTGGCGAAAACAATTTCAATGCCGATGGTGTTGATGTCTTTGGAACGCGATTCTTTGCCTTCACTGAAATGGCCGATGATTTCGGCGTCTTCGATTTTCAGGATCATTGCGCCGGTCTGGCCGGCATGTTGCTCGTATTCCTTTGCGGCAATCAGTTCGCCGCGGCTATGCCGCTGGTAGGCAATATCCTTGCCGGCGCCGATGAAATCCTTCGGTTGCCATGTTCCGTCCTCGCTATCCAGTTTCATCAGGCGGATGCTTGCGCGCAATGCGTTGGGTTCGCTCTGATAGCCATAAACCTGGAGACTGATCCGGTCGCCATGCGCGAGGTTGGCTTCCGGAAGCGTTAAAAACTGCCGGATTATTTTGCCGGGCTTGATGGCAACCAGATTGCGCGCCGCCGTTCCGGCGCGGACGGCGCGCATTTTCTCCGCCGTTGCGGGGTCGCTGAAGTCGAAGCTGTCAAGATGCGCTGCGCGGATAACTCTGATGTCATTCCAGGCATCCGTGTTCCAGAAAGCGGCATACCCGGCGGTGTGCCGCGGCGCCAGACCGAGCCGGTGGTTGTCGAAAACATGGAAGTCAAAAGCCGGATTCAGGATCAGGTTCATGGCGGATTCCTCAGCATGGATTTGCAATGCGCAGAGAGCCAGCAACCAGATTGTGATCTGGTATATGTTTTTTGGTTTGGTGCGGGCAAATGGTTTCATGGCGCTCTATATTATATGCTTGTGTGTGGTTTGGCAAGGATGCTCCTAAATGCATAATCTTTTTTGCTTGCGTTCCGGGATGATGGTAAACTACGCTGCTCAATCGAATTGACCGGCGCGGCTTTTCCGGCAACCAGCCCTTGCGGGCGGTTGGCGGGTATTTTGGGAATGTAAAAAAATGAAATTACTGATTGCCAGTCGCAACCGGCACAAGCTTGCCGAAATTCGCGCCATTTTTAAAGCGCCGAATCTTGAAATAATCGGCGCTGACGATTTGGAAGGTTTGCCGGATATAGTCGAGGACGGTTTGACTTTTCAGGCTAATGCGGTCAAAAAGGCGGTAACGCTGGCGTTGCGCGCCAGACTTTGGACGCTGGCTGATGATTCCGGGCTTGAAGTTGAGGCGTTGAACGGCGAGCCCGGTGTGCGCTCGGCGCGATTTGCCGGAGAACAGGCGGACTATCGCGCCAATAACGAGAAGCTTTTGCGTTTGCTCGAACGACAGGCGAACCGCGCGGCGCGTTTTATGTGCGTGCTTGCCTTGGCCTCTCCCGAAGGGCGCGCGCAAATGGTGGAAGGGGTCTGCGGCGGCGTGATTACCGAAAGCGGGCGCGGAACGAGCGGATTCGGTTATGATCCGCTTTTTGTTCCGCAAGGTTATGCCGAGACTTTTGCGGAAATGGATCCCGAGTTGAAGAATCGGCTGTCTCACCGCGCGCAGGCTCTGGCGCTTGCGATGAACACATGGGGCGCTATTTTCAACGGGCATACCACGGGCTGGCCGCCGCGTCCCAGCCGGCGCGACCGGTCGGCTTGAGCATGTTGCGGCGCCGTCCGCCAATGCCGGGCGGTGTGGCGCTTATTTGGACGGACGTTTATTTGTTCGTCCCTTGGCCATTTGCAGCGCCACAGTCAAATGATCATCTTTGATAGAGGCCTCAATGGTGGCGCCTTCCGGCGGCGCTTCGGCGAGGAGCAGCCTGGCAATGGGCGTTTCGAGTTCCTGCTGTAAAAAGCGTTTTAACGGTCTGGCGCCATAAACCGGATCATAACCGTTGCGGGCGGCAAATTGAAGGGCGGCTTCGGTCAATTCCAGATTGATCCGGCGCTCGGCCAGGCGCGCGCGCAATTCACGGATCAGCAAATCCACAATCTGCCGGAGTTCCGGTTCGGTCAGCGGTTTGAAGAGCACGACATCGTCAACGCGGTTCAGGAATTCCGGACGGAACGTACTGCGCAGCATATCGTTGATTCTGCGCCGCGCATCTTCTGTGATTTGTCCGGCGCGGTCTATGCCTTCCAGGAGAATGGGGGATCCAATGTTGCTGGTCATGATCACAACGGTGTTTTTGAAATTGACCGTGCGTCCGTGCGAATCCGTCAGGCGTCCTTCATCCAGCATCTGGAGCAGGATATTGAAAACATCCGCATGCGCTTTTTCAATTTCATCGAAGAGGATCACGCAGTATGGTTTGCGGCGCACGGCCTCGGTCAGTTGTCCGCCTTCTTCGTAGCCGATATAGCCTGGCGGCGATCCGATCAGGCGCGAGACGGAGTGTTTTTCCATATATTCGCTCATGTCAATGCGCGTCATGTTTTCTTCGGTGTCGAAAAGCGCGGCGGCCAGCGCCTTGGCGAGTTCGGTTTTGCCGACGCCGGTTGGGCCCATAAAAATAAAGGAACCAATCGGACGTTGCGGGTTTTTGATGCCGCTGCGCGCGCGCAGAACGGCATCCGCCACGGCGCGGACGGCTTCGTCCTGGCCGATAACCCGTTCATGCAGCAATTGATCAAGACGCAGGAGTTTTTCACGTTCGCCTTCCAGGAGGCGCGTCAGCGGAATTTTGGTCCAGCGCGAAACGACTTCGGCGATTTCTTCCTCGGTAACTTCTTCGCGTAAAAGCGGCGCTTGGCCGGATTCGGGCGCTTCATCAAGGGCGCGGAGTTTGCGTTCGAGTTCAGGGATGACTCCATGCCGCAGTTCGGCCACTTTGGCGAGATTGTAGTCGCGTTCGGCTTCTTCCGATTCGCGGCGCGCTTTTTCC
Organism: uncultured Verrucomicrobiota bacterium; assembly: GCA_964565485.1. Taxonomy (GTDB): domain Bacteria; phylum Verrucomicrobiota; class Kiritimatiellia; order JAAZAB01; family JAAZAB01; genus CAZMFH01. Next base: position 26,313 of record CAZMFH010000005.1, read on the forward strand.
AGTTGCTCGCGCAGGTT